>JASGCL010000036.1 GCA_030054115.1 Hydrotalea sp. | reverse complement strand
GATTGCAAAAACTGATAATGATATTTCAGCGGCGGTAAATCGCGGCCTGGCGGCGCAAAAAAAAACACTTGGCAAGGCGCGCTGATTGCCGTAAAAAATAATAGGAACAATGGTTGAATGGGGCGGGGTGAAAAACCAGAAAAAGAATTAGGAAAAAAAACGAGGGGGAAAAGCCATTAAAAAAAATTTAAGGGATAAAAAATGAATCAGCAGAAAAAAATTCTGATTATTAAATTTGGTGCCTTGGGCGATGTGTTGTTGGCCGCTGGCCAGGTGCGTGCGATTGTTGCGCGCCACGCGGGTGATGCCGTTACCATCTTGACCGAACCCGCCATGGTGCCATTGTTTAAATCGATGGTGCAGGGTGGCAACATGGGCAAGGCGGCTAAGGGTGGCAACATGGGCAAGGGCAGAAAAAAAGCCAAGGTCGATTTTTTAACCATCAAGCGCAAACATTATTGGTGGTTGCCCTGGCTGGTGGTGACCCTGTGGGCGCGTAATTTTAAACGGGTTTATGATTTGCAAACCTCGGGCTACAGCAACCGGCTTTACCATTTGTTATTGATAAAACCATTGTGGAATGGCGTGGTGAAAAACATCTGGCAAGATAAAAGCCGCAACCGCGATGCCATTCACGCGGTCGAACGGTTCGACCGCCAATTGGGTTACGCCGGCATCGGCCATGTGCCGCCGCCCAATGTTGATTATTTGCATGGCAAGAAATTTTCTTTTTTTAAGAAAAAATTTTTTATGCTGGTGGTTGGTGGCTCGCCATCGAAAATCAAGCGCAAGCAAATCCTGCCGTTGGAAACCTATATCGCGGTGGCAAAATTCCTTGAGGCAAAAAATATTTTTTCGGTCATCGTCGGCGGCGCGTTGGAAAAATCGCGGGCGGCGCGGTTTGTCGCGGCGGTGCCATCCTGCATCAATTTGGTTGGCAAAACAACCCTGGGCGACGTGGCCGAGGTCGCGCGCCACGCCGTGGGGGTTGTTGGCAACGACACCGGCCTTACCCATTTGGCCGCGTTGGCGCAATTGGCGTCGCCGGCAACATCAGGGCAAAAAAAGTTGCGCAAAACAAAGGGCAAAAAAACCCGCAACAACAAAAAACCAATTCCCATCATTGTTATTATCGCGCCGCCCGCCGTGCCAAAATTGGTAAGGCCGCTCGGCGATTTAAAAAAATCGATTAATATCATTTACCGCGACGACCCGGCGGAGATTAAATTGGGCGATATATTGCGGCATTTGCCAAAACGTTTTTGACAAAACATCGCGGTGGAAAAAAATTGTTAATTTTGCTAATAACAGGGCAAGATAAAAACCTGTAAAAAAAATTTGCGAAAAAATCCCGCGCCCAAATTAAAAAAATGATTCATTATTATTTGCCAGACGGAAAAGAATTGGCTTTTGACCAGCCAGTTAATGGTGCCGCTATTGCCGCGAAAATCGGCCCCGGCCTGGCCAAGGCGGCGGTCGCCATCAAGGTTGATGGCGTGGCGCAAGATATGGCGGCGGCGGTTGCCAAGGATAAGGCCAAGGTGGAAATCCTCACCCTGCCATCCGCCGGTGCGGCATCGCCCGAGGTATTGGCATTATTGCGCCACGATTGCGCGCACGTAATGGCGGAGGCAGTGCAAAGCCTCTTCCCCGGGACGCGGGTTACCTTTGGCCCTTCGACCGACGATGGTTTTTATTATGATTTTGCCACCAGTAAATCATTAAGCACCGATGATTTTCCCGCCATCGAAAAAAAAATGGCCGAGATTATGGCCGCCGGCAAACCCTTCATCCGTGAGGAATGGTCGCGCGACCAGGCGGTTGCGTTTTTTACCAAGCGTGGCGAGGATTTCAAGGCCGCGTGGGTCAAGGAAATCCCCAGCGACGAGGCCTTAAGTATTTATCGTCAGGGTGCGGGTGCCGATGATTGGCTCGACCTGTGCCGTGGGCCGCACGCGCCAAGCACCGCTTACCTTGCCAAGGGCGGATTCAAATTGATGAAATTATCGGGGGCATATTGGCGGGGCGATGCCAACAACGCGCCATTGCAACGAATTTACGGCACGTGGTTTCCGTCAAAAAAAGAATTGGAAAATTATTTAAACCAATTGGCCGAGGCCGAAAAACGCGACCACCGAAAAATTGGCAAGCAATTGGAGCTGTTCCATTTTCAGGAGGAAGCGGTCGGGTCGGTTTTTTGGCATGACAAGGGTTACCAATTGTGGCAGGTGGTTGAAAAATACATTCGCGACAAACAACGCGCCAATGGTTACAAAGAAATCAAAACGCCGCAATTGGTGGATAAAAAATTGTGGGTGGCATCGGGACATTGGGAAAAATTTGGCTCGGCGATGTTCGTGGCCGATGTCGCGCATGAGGAAACATCATTCGCCCTGAAACCGATGAATTGCCCGTGCCATGTTCAGGTGTTTAAGCAGGGTATAAAAAGCTATCGCGACCTGCCGCTCCGTTTGGCCGAATTTGGCGCGTGCCATCGCTATGAACCATCGGGGGCGTTGCATGGCTTGATGCGGGTGCGGGCCTTTACCCAGGACGACGCCCATATTTTTTGCGAGGAAAAAGACATTGTCGAGGAATGCAAAAACTTTTCAAAATTGTTGTTCGAGGTTTATCGTGATTTTGGTTTTACCGACATTGCCATAAAATTTTCTGACCGCCCCGATAACCGCGCCGGCGACGACGCGGTGTGGGACCGCGCCGAATCGGCGTTGCAAACCGCGGTTAAATCGACCGGCAAGGATTTCACGGTGAATAAGGGCGAGGGGGCTTTTTATGGCCCGAAGTTAGAATATGTCCTGAAGGATTCGCTGGGGCGCGATTGGCAATGCGGCACGTTCCAAGTTGATTTTATTCTGCCCGAGCGATTGGACGCGCTTTACACCGACAGCGATGGCAAAAGACAACGACCGGTGATGATACACCGCGCGATATTGGGGTCGTTCGAACGTTTCATCGGTATTTTAATCGAACAGCATGCTGGCCGCTTGCCCTTTTGGTTGGCACCGGTGCAGGTGGTGGTGGTGGCGATAACCTCCGACGTGAATGATTACGCCCTGGCGGTATTACAGCAATTGCGCGATGCCGGCATCCGCGCCGAGGCCGATTGCCGTGGCGAAAAAATCAACGCCAAAATTCGCGACCATTCCCTGCAATATGTGCCGGTGATAGCCGTGGTGGGCAAAGAAGAAGAAAAAAACCAATCGCTTGCCCTGCGCCTGCTGGGCTCGACCGATAACGAGGTCTTGCCACTAAAAAAATCTATTGAAAAATTTCAAAACCTTGCTATAATGAAAAATAATTAAGCAATTGTTCCTTACAATAATATTTTAAACATTCCTCCTTTATTTTCACAGATGTATTTTTGTTATTTTTCTCCTTCTGCCGCTCCACGGGCGATTCTTTTTTAATTTATAGAGAATATGGCTTACCCCCCCAGAAGAACAAATAACTTTTCGCGTCCAAACAGCGGTGGTGGCCGGCCGTTTGGCCCGCGCCCAGGCCAATCTGGCCAAGGCGGTGGTCAGGGTGGTCAGGGTGCGAATCAAGGCGGCGCGACGACATCATCCCCCGCCGGTCAAAATAATACTGGTAATAATACGGGCGGTGGTGGCAATCGGCCATTCACGCCGCGCCCGGCGGGCGCAAGGCCAGGCGGGGCAAGGCCAGGCGGCGGCGCAAGGCCAGGCGGCGGCGCAAGGCGACCATTTGTGCCACGGCCACCCAGGCCATTTAACAATGCGGGTGGGCGCGGTGGATTCCGCGGCGGACGTAACCAAGACCGCACCAAAATTAATAATTATATCACCGCGCGCGAGGTCATGTTGATAGACGAAACCGGCAAAAACGTCGGGGTTGTCAGCCGCGACGCCGCGTTGGAAAAGGCACGCGCGTTGGAACTGGACCTGGTCGAAATCACCGCCAGCGCGACACCGCCGGTGTGCAAAATTTTGGATTATGGCAAATACAAATACCAAGAGGAAAAAAAGAAAAAGGAAGCCAAGAAAAAACAAAAGACCATCCATGTCAAGGAAATACAAATTCGCCCGGGCATCGACCAACATGATTTGATGGTCAAGATGAAAAAAATGCAAGCATTTTTGGAAGATGGCGATAAGGTGCGGGTGGCGATAAGAATGTTTGGTCGCGCCACCAACCAACGCGAATTGGCGATGGCGATATTTGAAAAAGTATTGAATTTTTTGGGCGACATCGCCAAGGTCGAAAAATCGGCCGAGATGGATTTGGAAAAACGCCGCTTGATGATGATGATTACCCGCAACCCGTTGAAAAAAATTCCCGACAAAAATGACAAAAATGATAAGGCAAAAACCGCCGCTGATGGCAATGATAACGCCAGCACCAAGGGTGCGCCGCCCACCAATACTGGCACGCCGCCGGCCGACACGGGGGAGCAGTCGTAAAAATACTGGCCTTGCATCCACTTCATCGGTTTTTATCATTTTTCAAAGTCGCCCCAAAAAACTTTTCAAGATTTTTAAAAAAAATAGTTGATGACCGAAAAACCCGTCATTGCCGCGAATGTTGCTATCCCAAATATCATTGCGATCGATGGCCTATCGGCCAGTGGTAAGGGAACATTGGCAAAAAAATTAGCCGAGCATTTTGGTTTTGCCCATCTTGATACCGGAAAAATCTACCGCCTGGTGGCCTTGTTGGCTTTGCAAAAAAATCGTGACCTAGTTAATCAATCGCCGGCCGAAAGCGCACCGATTATTTTGGCGGCGGCCAAGCATGTTATCGACCTTATGCAACAGCCGGCAGGTGCGGGCTATCACCAATTATTGAAACAACATGAAAAATATTTGGCGTCGGACGATGTGGCGGCGGCGGCCAGTGTTATCGCCCGCCAAGAACAATTGCGCGCGATGTTAAAATCGGCACAGCAGGCATTTGGCCGCGACCCCCAAAAAAAGGGCGCGGTGATTGACGGCCGCGATATCGGCACCGTGATATTCCCAGACGCGCCGTTAAAATTTTTTGTCGTCGCCGACGTGGCGGTGCGGGCAAGCCGTCGATTTTTGGAGTTGCAAAGCCACGGCATCCATGCTAGCAGGGATGTAATATTGGCCGATTTGATAAGGCGCGACAAAATGGATAAAGAAAGAACCATCGCGCCATTAAAAAAGGCCGATGACGCGATAGAGCTGGATAACAGCAACCTATCGGCGGATGAATTGTTTGCAAAGGCTCTGACCATTATTAAGGATAAGAAACTTTACGGCAATTAATTGGCGGCAAGAAAAAATAGAGACCTTCTTTTTTCTTGCGGCTTTAAACCCAAATGAAGAAGGTCAAGACTTGAAAAAATAATCGGTTAGCGGTTAAAATTTTTTTCGAGCAAAATGCTGGGGCTCGTCCCCAAAAGAGATAAAACAATGGCCAAAGCAACCAGTTTCGCGGAACTTATAAAAACCCACCTTCCTGAACATGTCGCCTTAAAAGGCCAAGTAATGATGGGGCAAGTTGTCGCGCTCGGCGATGAATATGTAACCATCGATGTCGGGTTGAAATCCGAAGGGAAAGTTTCCCGCAAAGAATTTATTAACATGGAGGGCGAAATGACCGTCGCGGTCGGCGATAAGGTTGAGGTCGTTCTGGAACGGATGGAAGGCCGCAATGGCGAGGCCGTGTTGTCGCGTGATAAGGCGCGTAAAGATGAATCATGGGCCGAAATTGCGAAAAAACATAAAAAAGGCGAACGGGTGATGGGGCGGATTGTCAACCGCGTGCGCGGTGGTTTTTCGGTTAATATCAATGGCGTGATGGCGTTTTTGCCCGGGTCGCAGGTTGATATTCGGCCAACCCGCGAAAAAGATTTGGAAGCATTGATGGATAAGCCAGAGAGCTTTGCCGTCGTGAAGATGGACGAGGAACGCGATAATATCGTCGTGTCGCGCCGTCAAGTGATGGAAGAAGACCAAAAAGAAAAAATGGTCGACATGCAAAAAATATTGGTGGTTGGTGCGGTGGTCGATGGCAAGGTGAAAAACTTGACCGATTACGGCGCATTTATCGATTTGGGCATGATTGACGGGCTGTTGCACGTCGGTGAAATGTCGTGGAAGCGAATCAACCATCCGTCCGATATTTTAAAGGTCGGCGATGAAATCAAGGTTAAGGTTATCACGGTGGATAAGGACACCAACCGCGTCTCGCTCAGCGTTAAGGCGTTGGAGGACAACCCATGGGCGGCGGTCGCCAAAAAATATAAAAAAGGGCAAAAGGTCAAGGGGACGGTTACCAACCTTATCGATTATGGCGCTTTCATCTCGCTCGAACCCGGGGTCGAGGGGCTGGCGCATATCAGCGAATTATCTTGGACAAAACGTGGCATCTCGCCCGCCAAATTGCTCACCCTGGGGCAAGAGGTCGAGGTCATGGTGCTCGACATCGACAACGACCGCCGTCGTTTGTCGCTTGGTTTGAAACAATGCACCCCCAACCCGTTGGAAGAATTTGCCAACAAGAACAACAAGGGTGATAAATTAAAAGGCACGGTGAAGAACATCACCGAGTTTGGTATTTTCGTTGGCCTGTCGGCCGAATTGGACGGCATGGTTCACGCGTCCGACATTTCGTGGGAAAAAACCGGTGCCGAGGCAACCGCCCTTTATCAAAAAGGCCAAGAGATAGAAGTTATCTTGTTGGATAAGGTTGATTTGGAACGGGGTCGGATTTCGCTTGGTATCAAACAATTGAGCAAAAACCCGATGAAGGAAAAAATGTTGCAGTTGAAAAAAGACCAAGTGGTAACCGCGACGGTTATCATGACCCAAGACAATGGGATAGAGGTTGATGTCAACGGCTTGCATGGGTTTATTGCCCGCGCCAATTTGGCCAAGGACAAGGCCGACCAACGTATCGACCGATTTGCCGTGGGCGAACGGGTTGATGCCCAGGTAACGGCGATTGACAAAAAAACCGGTAAATTGACCCTGTCGATTAAATCGCTGGAGATGAAAGAAGAAAAAGAAATGATTAAACAATATGGCAGTCAGGATTCTGGTGCCTCGTTGGGCGACATTTTGGGCAAGGCGATGGAAAAGAAAGACGGCAAGGGGTCGAAGTCGGCCAAGGCGGCGAGCGAAGATTCGGATGATGCTGATGTTGAATCCGAGGAATCCGCTGATGTTGATGGCGACGAATCTGCCGATAACGATGCGGAAGCGAAAAAAACCGCCGAGTAGCATTGCAACCTTGAGGGGCGCGGGCAGTCGTTGAATAAATAAGGCGACATACGAATGGTATGGCAACGATAAAAATTAATCGCGTGTAAGGATGAAAGCAATGAAAGGCCTGCAGACTATTGTTATTACCATGGGGGTGATGATTATTCTGGCCACCACGGCCTTGGTGGTGTTGGTGGTCAAAAAATCGTCGCGCGGTGCGAATGGCGGTGTGGCAACGGGCGGCGCAAATAACCCGACCGTGATTCGCGGCGATTACATCACCAGTTACGGCGTCGGCGATAATATTGCGGTGGTGTTGGACAATAGCAAGGGGCAAAAAACAATCAATTTGTATGATGGCAAAAACCTACAGCTGTTATCGACGCTGGTGATAGACAAACAATAACCGGCCAATGGTTGCGACGGGTTATCGGTGCTGGCGGTGGCATGGTAAAAATGCTAACATTGCGCTTAACCAAAACCATAATAAAAACAAAAATCACATTTTACGATGCTGGCAAAAATAGGCGCGATTCCCAATAGCGATGTAACCGCCGATTTGCATATCGGCCTGATGGTTGGCAAAAACGTTGAGGCCGCGTTGGAAAAAAAATTACGCGGCCAATATGATTTTGCGCCACTGACCGACGCCAATGTGGTGTTGGTGGTTGGCGGCGATGGCACGTTGCTTCACGCCATGCGGCAATTGCACCAACGGGCGGACAACATAAAATTTTACGGCGTGCACCGCGGTAGCCACGGGTTTTTGATGAACCATGTCGACGGCGAAGACCTGGCCATGCCGATGATTATCGACAAAATAAAAAACGCGCGGAGCATTGTCTTCCCGACATTGCACCTGCGCGCCGAATTGACCAATGGCGAAATTTATGAAAATTTTGCCATCAACGAAATTTCGTTGTCGCGCGGCACGCCGCAGGCAATTAAAATGAAATTGTCGCTCGACGGCCACGACCGCATTTCCAACATGGTGGGCGACGGCGTGTTGTTGGCCACGCCCCAGGGGTCGACGGCCTATAACTTTGCCTGCAACGGGCCGATATTGCCGCTGGGCTCGTCGTTGCTTGCCCTGACGCCGATAGCGCTGTTCCGGCCGCGCCGTTGGTCGGGCGCGGTGGTGCGAAAGGAAACCACCATCGATATCGAATTGCAAGAATATGACCGCCGGCCGGCGGTGGTGGCGGTCGACGCCATTTCGGGCGGCATGGTAAAAAAATTAACCATGACCAGCAATGATGATTTGCAATTTTGTTTGTTGGTCGATAAAAATTATGATTTGGAAGAACGGATTATTTTGGAGCAGTTCGAGGTGTAGTGTTGGGCGGCCGATGGGGAAACGTGGTTTCGGTTAGCGATGTTGTAGCAACAATAAAAATAATTATCGCCAGCGCGCTGGTCGGCGTGGTGCGTGTTTTGATTTAATTTTTTTTTAGAACGCTGGGCGAAATCAGAATCGCGCAGGCGTTATTTCTTCTGCGCGCGTTGCCAGGCGGCAAATTCGTCGGGTGTGTTCAGGTTTAAAAATGGGTCGGTTAAGTTTATGTCGCCGGTGGTGGTGGTCTGTTGCGGTGGGGTGAAATCGACGGTGGCGACGCGGTAACCGCTGGTGAATTTGTCGATTTTGCGCATGTTGTTTTTTATCGCGGCGCGCAAATCACGCGCCAAATCAACCCGCCACAGGGCGATGGTCGGGTGGTTGTGGCCGAAGCTTTTTGCCACCACCACATCATAATTTTGTTGCGCCGCCAATTTTTTATAAAGGTCATTCGGCAATTGCGGGCAATCGCAAGACACGGTCAGCACAACATCACCGCCATTTTCCCTTGCCCATGCCATGGCGGTTAAGATACCGATGAGCGGGCCGACCGATTCCGCCACAACAACCTCATCGTGGATGATTGCTAAATTGGTGTGGGCAAATCGCGCGGCGTCGTGGTTGGCCTTGTGGTTGGCGTTGATGGCGATGCGTTCGACCTGCGGCGCGATGGATTCAATTACCTTATCGATTAAAAATTTGTTGTTGTCGATTTCCAGCAATGATTTTTCGCGCCCCATTCTGCTTGATAACCCGCCCGCCAAAATAACCGCTAATTTTTTCATAATTTTTTTGGGCGCAAATTTTTATGGCGTTAAAATAATTAATAATTCTTTTGGCCCGTGCATGCCGGTGGTGATTGTTTGGTCGATGTCGGCGGTGCGCGACGGGCCGGTGATAAAATGCAAACCGCGCGGCATGGCCAATGGGTCGAGGAGCGATAGGGCGTCTTCATATTTTTCGACGATCTGTTGACACGACAACATGACAATATGGGCGATGGGTAAAAAATAAAGCCGGCTGGGGCTGGGCAGGTTGCTCGCCGTGCGGCTGGCCACCATGATGGTGCCGCTTTCGGCAATGGCGGCGCGCCCCAGGGTCAGGCTGACCACTTGGTTGACGGTCGCCGGCCGCGTGATGATATTGTCGATAACGCTGATGTCTTGTTCCTCGACCATTATGGTTTTTAAAAATTCCAACGCGGGGTCCATGATAACCAATTGGTTGGGTAATTTTTTGTCGATGATAAATTGATTGATAAGGGCGGGGATATTTTCCAACGCGGTTTCCGCCATCACCGCCGCGCCGGCGCGTTCGGCCATGGTTACAAACATTGTTAGGTTATGGCCGGGGTCGGCGGCGACCATCGCTTGGGGATGTTGGGGCAAGCTTGGGGCGACATTTATTGGCCGGCGTGCCAACCATTGCTGTGCAGACAAGAGGCGATGTTGCGTTGGCGACGCGGCATCCGCCAACCCCAAACCTTGGCGGATTTTATCCATCATGACTTTTTTGGCAAGCGACATGGTTTTATTTTACCTTATCAAAAAATGATTTTTTCGCCGGACTGGGCAGGTTTTTTTTAGCAAACCACGGCCGTGCCGGCGGGAACAGGCCGATGTTTTTTATCATGCCGTGGCGATTGTAAAACCGCAACATGCGGCGCACCGCATGGCTAGCGTGGCGGAATTTTTTTGGCGATTGGCTGGCGCGGCGAAAATATTTTAACCATCGCTGTTTTTGCGGCGCGATGGTTTTTTGCAAAAACGACCATTCGCGTTGCCGCCGCAACAGATGACTGATGGGAATTTTTACCGGACAAACATCGTCACAACGACCGCACAGGGTCGATGCAAAAACCAAATCATTGGCGCGTTTTATGCCGCTTATCGCCGGTGCAATCGCCGACCCAATCGGCCCCATCTGCGCGCCGCCGTAACTTGCGCCGCCCACTGTTTGGTATACCGGGCAATGGTTCAGGCACGCCCCGCATTTGATGCAAGAAAGGGCGGGCCGCAAATCATCGGCCAATAATTGCGTGCGGTTGTTGTTCAGCAATAATACGTGAAAGGCAATGGCACCATCGCCGTCTTGCGTTTGGTTGTTGCCGGTAAAAAAACTGGCGTAGCTGGTTATCGGTTGGCCGGTGGCACTTCGGCATAGCAACCTTAGCAAATGGCTGGCGTCGTAAAGCGTCGGCACAATTTTATCAATCGTCGTGACAACAATATGCACCGGCGGCAGGGTGGAAACCAAATCGCCATTGCCCTCGTTCGTTACCAACACCACCGACCCCGACTCGGCGACCAAAAAATTCGCACCGGTGATGCCGACATCGGCGGTTAGAAAATCCTTGCGCAGGATGCCGCGTGCCTCCGCCATCAAATCGCCGATGCTTTCCAATGGGCGATTGCGCGGCAGGTTTTTATGTTCTTGCCGAAATGTTTCGGCGACCATCGCCTTGCCCACGTGCAACGCCGGTGCAATTGGGTGCGCCGGTTCGTCGCCGCGTAATTGCACAATATAATCGCCCAGGTCGGTTTCGACCAACTTGATATTGTTTTTGGCAAAATGTTGGTTGAGGTTTATTTCTTCGGCGACCATCGATTTTGATTTCACCACCAATTGCGCCTTATGCTGTTGGCAGATGCGCAAAATTTTGTCCGCCGCCTCCTCGCCCGTTTGGCAATAATGCAATTCGCCACCGGCGTTGGTCAGGTTTTTTTCAAACTCCTCGAGGTAAATATCCAAATGCTCGATGGCATGTTGTTTGATATTTTTGCCGGCGACGCGCCATGCCTCCCAATCGGGGACGGCGTTAACCGCCGCTTGCCGTTTATTTATAAATTCGTGGGTGATGTGGGCCAGGCGTTGTTGCAAGCCATCGTTTTTAATTGCCTTATCGGCGGCGGCGGAAAAATTTTCGACTGACATAATTATTTGGCTGGTTGTTGCGCCGCAGGGGTTTTTTGCGCCGCGTTATTTAATTCCTTGCCCAGCGGCAATAAAAATTGGCTGTGGGCTTGCTCGTCCAAAAATTCGATAAGGTGAAATGCCTCAACCGCCGCGCCACGCCGGCTTAAGCGGCCAACCAAATGGAGCAAACAGCCAAGGTCGGCCGACAACAAAATATCGGGCGCGGTTGATAAAATATCATCGCATTTTTTATCGGTGATGCTGGCTGAGATATTGGGGAAGTCGGTGGTGAAACTGCCGCCAAACCCGCAACAGGCTTCGGCATCGGCTAAGTTCGCCGCCGCCACGCCGGCGCGCGCCAACAAACCACGCGCCGCGATGAATGTTTTGGTGTCGCGCAATGACGAACAACTATCGTGGTAGGAAATTTTTCGGTCGCCAACATAGGGCGCGATATTGCTCGGCTGGAAATTGACAACATGATAAAGGAAGTCGCTCAATTCATAAAACTTGGCGCGGAAACCATCGGCGCGATGCGGCAGGTCTTCGTTCTTATCAAAATGGTAAAGATTATGCCCGAACAGGTGGCCTGCCCTATCAGGATGAGGAAAAAGCTCGCCGTAATTTTTCACCACCATGCCGGCGCATGACGCCGATGGCGCGACGATATAATCGCAATCATGAAATTCGTAAAGTAATTCGCGCGCGATATTGCGGGCGGTGTCGCGGTCGCCATTGTTGAATGCGACCTGGCCGCAACAGGTTTGGCGCGGGCTGACCACCACCGCGAAACCGCATTTTTTTAACAACCGAATGGCCGAGGTCGCGACCGAGGGGCGAAACATGTCGACCAAACATGTTACGAATAACCCCACTTTTTTCTGCGATGACATTCTTCCATTATAGCCTATTTCGCGCCCTTTGCCAAATGGAGCCAAGAAGACATTGACATTATAAGACAAACATCATATTTCTTCTAAGATGATAAAAACAAAATATCGCGGTAAAGAAGCATTTAAGCCATTTGTTGGCATTGACCAGTGGTTACTTATTTTTTTGGTAATATTATTTTCGCTAATTTTTTTTTCTAATGCTGGGACGCATGATGTTGATGACAGAACCAGGTGGCTGGAAATGGTTGGCCAGCTTGGTTTTGGTGAAGGTTTTAAAAAAGCAACAGAACTGTCAGAAGTGCCAAATGTTTATCCGCCGTTAACAATAACCATATTACAATTTTTTTATAAAATAATTGCATTTTTTAATTCAAACCAAGTTGATAGTTTTTTTGCGAATAAATTATCAATTTTTGTTTTGTATGTTGTGTCGTTTTTTACGTTTCTTTTTTGCTTTGCTAATTCTAATAGGAATTTTACCATTGGGATTATTTTTTTTATTGGCTTAATATGCAACGCCACCATCTTTGGTTATGGCGATATTTATTTCGCGCCATTTTTATTTTTCGCCTTTTGGGGATTAAAACATCAGCGTTATGTTTTATTTTCTGTAATGTTTGCCATCGCGTGTCTTATTAAATATCAACCACTTGTTCTTGGGCCATTTATTTTTATTTATATTCTACATCAATCAATCAATCAATCAATCAATCAATCATCTCATTGCCAGGTCAATTTGTTAAAAGCATAAAATTTGATATATTATTAAAATCATCCCTGCCCGCATTTTTTATATTTATCGCCGCTTTTTATTTTTTTGGGCTAGAACCTATCATAAAAACACTTCAATTTTCTTTTTCGAACAGCTTTTTATCGGCTAACGCTTTGAATTTTGATTGGCTGGTAACTTGGCTGTTGCATTTATTCCATCCTGAAAAATATGGTGGTTTAGATAATGGAATGGTGCGTTATATTTATTTATCCCCCCATGGCATAAAAATTTTTAAATTGATTTTCTATATAGTTTATATTTACGCCTTGTTTTCTTTTGCGATAAGGAAGAAAAATTTTGAGACATTGTTGGCCTACACCAGCTTGGGCTTCCTTGTGTATTTTATCATGGGGGTCAGCGCGCATGAAAACCATATTTATATTACAGTCTTGCTATTAGCGATTTTGGCCACGGAAAAGAAAAATTACTATTATGATTTCTTATTTGTTTTAATTTCTTCAAATATTAATTTAATTATTTTCTATGGTAAGGTTGACAATAGGGTGATTAGCGGTCTGGATGCTACAGTATTATTCTCGATACTTAATGTTATATTATTTGTTTATTATTTTATTAAAGTTCAAAATCGATATCCAAAAACGCCCATCGATTTTAAAAAAATCCATAGGATAATAAGGAAAAACGTAAAGCTATCATCGTCATAGCCCCATAAATTCTCGTTGCTTATAACGGCGTTTTTGGCTAAAGGTTATTTTCAG
>JASGCL010000035.1 GCA_030054115.1 Hydrotalea sp. | reverse complement strand
AAAATGGTGGCTAGGGAGGGAATTGAACCCCCGACACAAGGATTTTCAGTCCTCTGCTCTACCGACTGAGCTACCTAGCCACAAAAATAATGCCAAACGGATATGTTTCCCCTATGCCCAATTTCTCAACCGATTTCAAGGTTTTTATCGGCCTGTTGCTATTTTTTTGTCCTTGTCCTGTTTTATCCGGTTGGTGATTTTTTTATGAGCGCGAAATTTTTTATGACCAACCTCGTCCGGGTTATCGGCAAAACCAACCCGCAACCATAGGGTGGCGCAAAAAATTGGCGCGTAGGCAAATAAAAACCACAGGTAAGAAAAGGCTGGATAACGTTGCCATAGGTAGGCCGCCGGGTAAAGCCACAGCAAGCTGTAACCGCCATGATACAACAATATCGCCCAATGATTATTATCATACTTGCGTAAAATTTTTTGGAAACCAAAAACATTATGCGCCAACCAAAATTTTTGCCGCCGCAGGGCAAGGGTGATAATCGTCACAATCGAGTCGGTAAAAAATATTGCCCCCAATATCAGCCACAGGCCCAGGGCGCGGGCATCGCCCACATGCACCTCGCCCGTTTTTGCATTGCCATGGGCCGATTGCCACATCATCGCCACCAATAAAAACCCCAAGGGGAGCGAGCCTGTATCCCCCATAAAAATACGCGCCCGCGGCCGATTCCACCAAAAAAAACCAATCAAGCTAGCGGCAATTGCCAACAAAAAATATTGCTGATTTGTTTGATGTAAAAAACTATCACCATCGGCAAACAACCACGCGCCAAGCAACATAACAAACGCCCCTAAGGTAGCATGGCCGTCACTGCCATCCATGAAGTTAAAAAAATTGATGAAGCCAACCGAAAACACCATCCACAATATAAAATTGGTAATCGGCCAATGTTGGTCGGGAAAAACATATTGTAAAAAGGAAAAAACCCCGCGCGGCGGTGGCAAGGGCATATAAAAATACAAAACAAAAAAAACAAACCCGGCCTGAATAATGAATTTTTTTAAAAAGGAAATGTCGTATTTATCATCCAAAAATCCCATGATTGTAAAAACCATCAAGCCAAAGGGCAACCACCAAGCCAATTGCAAATACATCGCCGCGGCGATAATCGGCATCATGATAAAAATACCGCCGCTGGTGGCTATCGGCCGTTCGTGGGCGTCGCGCCCCTTTGGGTATTTTAACAACCCCAAGGATTCTGCGTTTTTTATCAACCACCAGCCACCGCCGCAACTCGCCAAAAAAGACAATAAAAACAAAATACTATAGGTCATGCTTGGTGCGGTTACGCGGTAATTATTCGATTATTGATTATTGCGCCGCGCCAAATTTTTTAAGCGCAAGGCCTGTAGCGCAATAAAACCCTTGGCGTCGGCTTGGTTATAATCGCCACGCCCGTCAAACGTCACCTGGTTAGCGCGATATAAACTATTGGCCGATTCGCGCCCCAGGGTGATGATGTTCCCCTTGTAAAGGCGAAGGGCGACCCGCCCGGCGACCAGGGCTTGCGAGGTATCGATAAGGGCCTGCAACATCTCGCGCTCGGGGGCAAACCAAAAACCATAATAAATCAACTCGGCGTATTTTGGCATGATGCTGTCCTTCAAATGGGCGGCCTCGCGGTCAAGCGTCAAGGATTCAATTTCGCGATGGGCGTGAAGCCATATGGTGCCACCCGGTGTTTCGTAAACGCCGCGCGATTTCATGCCAACGAAACGATTTTCCACCATGTCGAGTCGCCCCACCCCATGCTTGCCGCCGAGGCGATTCAATTCGGCTAGCAAACTTGCCGGCGATAATTTTTTGCCATTAACCGCCACCGGGTCACCGGCGACAAAATCGATGGTGATATCTTCCGGCTTATCGGGTGCATCCTCTGGCGCGGCGGTGCGCGAATAAACTATCGACGGCGCGGCAACATTGGGATCTTCCAAAATTTTTCCCTCCGACGAAATATGCAACAGGTTGGCATCCTGCGAAAATGGTGCCTCGCCCCTTTTATCCTTGGTGATGGGGATTTGGTGTTGTTCGGCATAGCTAATTAACTCGGCGCGGCTGTTCAAATTCCATTCGCGCCACGGGGCAATGACCGTAATATCGGGGTGCAGGGCGTAATAGCCCAATTCAAAACGCACCTGGTCGTTGCCCTTGCCCGTTGCGCCGTGCGCTACGGCATCGGCACCAATTTTTTTGGCAATATCGATTTGTTTTTTGGCAATCAACGGCCGCGCGATGGAGGTGCCCAGCAGGTAGCGCCCTTCATACAGGGCATTGGCGCGCATCATCGGCATGACATAATCACGCACGAATTCTTCACGCAGATCCTCGACAAATATTTCTTTCACGCCGAGGGTTTTTGCCTTAGCCGAGGCCAAAGCTAACTCATCGCCGCCATCGCCACCGATAGAACCATTGTTGTCTTGCCCCAAATCGGCGGTGAAGGTCGCGACCTCCGCCCGATAATTTTCCATCAACCATTTTAAAATGACCGAGGTATCCAGCCCGCCCGAATAGGCCAGCACAATTTTTTTTACATTTTTATCGCCGATTTTTTGATTCATAACCAAAAGCTTTACATATTGCCATCGGCAATGTCTAGTGGCGTGAATGCCCGTTTCAATAATATGCCGCGCCCTATCGGTGCGGTGCTACACCATGAAGCTCTCGCCGCAACCACAACGGGCTTTTTCATTGGGGTTTTTGAATTGAAAACTGGCGGAAAATTTATCCTCGACCCAATCCATTTCGGTGCCGATTAAAAACATGGTGGCGGCCGGGTCGATGTAAATTTTGACCCCCTTGTCCTCGATAATTTCCTCATGCTGTTTTGGCGCGTCGGCATATTCGACCTCGTATGATTTGCCCGAACAACCGCGATTGGCCAGGCTTATCCGCACCGCCGAAATTTTTTCCGGCACCGCGGTTTTTTTGGTCGCGCTGGCGGCGATGACCTCGGGGTGCGACACCAGGTATTTAATACGCCCGGCGGCACGGTCGGTGATGGAGATAATCGGTTGCATGGCCTGATAATAATCCCTTTGCGCCCCAAAGTCAAGGTTGCGCAATTTGCGCCCTCACCATCACGCGGCGGCGGTTTGGGTTACCTGCAACAGCCCATTGGCAACAAACAACCGCAATAGGGCGGGATAGATATTTTCCTCCAACATTAATTTTTGCTTGTTGGTCTTAATCGTTGCCTGTTGATTTTGCCATTGGTTGTCGGCCATGGTTTTTTTAATTAGCGCAATCGCGCCGGCCGGGTCATTTATGTCAAGCATGACTATCGATTTTTTATCAAAATATTTTTCGATGTTGCGGCAACCGGCGTAAAAAATAAAACATTCGGCCAACAAACCATCGGCCAATTTTTCGGTCCAATAATCATCGATAAAGCTATTTTCCAGCGCAATGTGATAAGGGTAATGAAACAAACCATCCAATTTGTCTTGCAATGGGCGGCGACCCTGGCCAAAAATATCGAGTGGCAAATCGCTCGCCGCCAAACCATCAACAAATCGATTGCGCACCGCGTGGCCGGGAATCTGCGGCATGTTTTTGGTCGAGGTAATAATCGACACCCGATTATTGGTTTTGGTCGGGGAATAGGCCAAGCCTTGCCAATCGAGGGTCGGTTGGGCTTTGACGTCACCCCCGCCCTGGCCTTGACCCTGGCCTTGACTCTGGCCTTGACTCTGGCCTTGCCCCTGCCCCGGGTTATGGTCGCGGCGCACGCCATACCACCATTCCAAACAACCATGGTGGTGAACCCACGTGCCATCATAATCAGCCGGTTTGGGATGTTGCGACACCACCATGCCAAATTGTTTAACAAATTCTGGCGGGTAGCGGTCGAAAGCCTCGGTCACCAACAACACCACCTGGCGGCGCGATGCAACCTCGATTTTTATATTCTGCGGCGGGTAATCATAGACCACTACGATGTCGCTCTGCTCGACCTTTTGGTTAAATACAAACCGCAACCCCTTCCACATGGCCGCCATTTTATCATCGGCCATGGTGTGCACCGGTGCCTGGCGCAAAAAACACGCCACGGCCGGTTGGTGAATGGTCAAGATATTGATGCGCGCCATGGTTATGTTGGGGTTTTAGTTGTTCCCGCTATTTCATTACCAAATGTTCGCGCGAATTTTCAACCCTGTCCTTATGCACCACCAACGTATCGTCCGCGTTGCGGTTGCGTTTTATAATGCGGTTGATTTTGCCAAAATGGTGGATGATTCCCAGCCGTTGCGCATACCACAAAAACAACAATTCAACGCTCCAACGGGTTTGCCAATCGGGTGTCGGGAAACAGGCAGGGGTATCGATAAACATCGCCTGAAAATTGGCGGGGTCCATAATCGACATTAATTTATCCATTGCGCCCGGCGTGGTGAGATAAAAAACATCCATCGAACCGGGTAAAAAACGTTCGTAATCCTTGCTATGCAGGCTATCAAAAGCGGTGCGCACATATATCCACGACGGAAAAAACATCGCGGTGTCGTCGCACATCTTAAAAAATGGCAGGTAAGGTTCGATGACAAATGGTTCGAGCAAGCCGATATCTGGCCGCGTGCGGATGATAAAATCGTAATGGGTGCCATGTTCGGCCTGGTATTGGCGCATGATGCTGTGCGCCTGGCTTTCGGTATAAAGGGTGTTCCACACCGCCTGAAGGGTGAAACCACCAAAACCATCACCCCCCAATTCTTGCGGTCGCGGCGGGATAAGAAACCCATCAATTTTTGGCAGGGCTTCCTCGCTGTCGATGGTGATGGCCTTCGGCTGATACATGGCCATAATCTTTTGCCCCATGGTGTCATCAACCGCCTGCGGGGCTTGGCCATCGCCCATGCCCATGTTGCCATGCCATGAGCGGTTTTGATGTTCGGTTTTATCCCAGGTGTGAATAAAAACATCGCAATCGTAACGGTCGAGCAAATAACGCCGCAACAATGGCGCGCAAAATTCAAATGTGCGCAAATGCCCCGAGATTTCCACCGCGATTTTCATACAACCACCTCAAAGCCTATTCCTAATGTTGCAAAAAATTTTCGGCGCATTCCATCGCCGCCAATATGGCCTTATCCATATCAAGATATTGAAAACTGCCCAATCGGCCAAGGAAAATAACCTTCTCCTCCCGCTTGGCCATGGCCTGATATTGCTCGAGCATTTTATTGCCCGAAACCAAATTGACCGGGTAGTAGGGAATGTCGTGGCGCTTGCCGGTTTTGCTATATTCCCGCGCGATAATCGTGTCGGCGATAATTTTATCGGGAGAAAAATGTTTATATTCGGTAACGCGGGTGTGGTCGCCACGCGGCGAGCAATTGTTCATCACGGCGCAACCTTGGAAATCGGTGTCTTTAAAAAATTCTTTTTCAAACACCATGGTGCGATATGGCAAATCGCCGTGGGTGAAGTCATAAAATTCATCCAACTTGCCAGTGTAAAAAACATGGTCGTAATGGGCTATCATTTTTTTATCAAAATCGGTTTGCAATTTTACCTGCACCCCCGACGCGTCGAGCATTTTTTCGACCATCGGGGTGTAACCATCGACCGGCATAACCTGCACCGGGTGGTTAAAATACCGGTCGTCAAAATTAAACCGCAGGGGCAGGCGTTTTAAAATATAGGCCGGAATTTCGGTCGCCGCCACGCCCCATTGCCGTTCGGTGTAATGTTTAAAAAACTTTTCATAAAGCCTCATGCCCACCATGCTCAGGGCTTGCTCCTCAAAATTTTTTGGCTCCTTGATTGCTTCCCGTTCGCTGGCGATTAAATCCATCGCGGCGCGCGGCGATAGCTCCTTGCCATAAACTTGGCATATCGTCAGCAGGTTAATCGGCAAGGAATAAACCCCGTCGTGCATGGCCTTGACCGTGTGGCGATAATCATAAAATGTAGAAAATTGTTTTACAAATTCAAACACCCGCATTTGGTCGGTGTGAAAAATATGCGGGCCATAAACATGGTCCATAATGCCGTGCGACATTTCGGTGTGGCAATTGCCGGCGACATGGTGGCGTTTGTCGATAACGGTGATATCAAATAATTTATCACCGCCATTTTTGTTTGCCAACAACCGTGCCACGGTCGCTCCCGAAACCCCCGCGCCGACGATAAGAATTTTTTTTGTCATGTTGATAATCGCTTAACCCCGCCATGTTGTTTGCAGGTTTTCCATTTCATTTTTCATACCAACATCGGTCATCAGTTGTAAAATCCTTTCTTTGACCGGCGTGACGATTGTCTTGCTGACGACGGGAAAGGCGACATAAACCTGATAAAACAAGTGATAAAATGGCGGCGATAATTGGCCGACCTCGCATTGCAGCTTGGCCAGAAAATCCACCACCTGTTTTTTTACATTGTCATTGGGTAAGATATTGGCGGCGGCATTTATCATCTGCTCGATACAAAAGGCCGTTTCCCGCAACAAATCATTATTTTTTTTGTGGGCGGTTTGCGACAACAGACCGAATAATATGCTGGAATAATTATTGATGATTTCCTCCGGCGCATGGCAATATTGCTTGACCATGGCTATGGTTATATCCTCGGGGCGCAGGTTATCAAAAATATCGGGCATGCCCGCGCTGACCTCGCGGTGATTCAATTTTAACAAAACGGTCAGCAACGACATGTCGCGCCATAATTCTTTGGTGGCTTGCGTGCCGTGCGAACGATAATGAAACAATACCTCCGCCAAATTGGCAAAACGATAACCAGCGCGAATCAGACGTAACCATAAATCCAAATCCTCCGCGCTAACAAATTGTGTGCGGTAACCAGCTATTTTTTTTAACGCGTCGGCGCGCATCATCACCGTCGGGTGCGCCATGCCCGATATGCCGTTGATGGTGTTGGCAACAATTTCATCGTGGTTTTGCATGCAACGAAACCCATGCTGGAGATTGCCCGCCTCGTCCACCCGCATCATGTTCGTGCCCAGCACCGCGACATCGGGGTGTTGTTCGAAATAGGCCAATTGTTTGGCAAACCGCTCGGCCAGGGAAATATCATCGCCGTCCATCCGCGCGATATATTGGCCACTTGCGATAGTTATGAGGTGATTCAATTTTTGTGGCATGAAGCGCGACGCGCCGTTTTTTTCGTGGCGGATTCGTTTGTCGCCTTGTGCGTAATCATCGGCTACCTCGGTCGCGCCATCCGTCGACCCCGTGGTGTCAATCAGCAATTCGATATCGCCAAATGTTTGGTTGAGAATACTATCAATCGCCGCCGGCAAAAACCGCGCGCCGTTGAAAACCGGCATGACAACCGAAATAACAGGTGAATTTTTTTTATCCATCGTGGTTTATTCCTTTAGCAGAATAATCTTGCCCAACGCGTCCTCGCGCTGGTGGGTCACCATTATCATCGGGATTTTTTGCTTGCTAACTATATCGACCACAAATTTTTTCATCGCGCCGCGTAATGTTTTATGAAGCGCGGAAAATGGCTCATCCAACAGCAACAATTTTGGCTCGGCAAGGATAAGCATCATCAGCGACAGGCGGGCGACCTCCCCCCCCGATAATGTCGTTGTGTTTCGTTTTTCAAACCCAACCATCTGGCATTGTTGCAATGCCCAGGCAATTTTTTTCACGCGGGTTTTTTTGTCGTATTTTTTGGGAATAGCCAGCGACAGGTTTTCTGCCACCGACAAAAAGGGAAAAACCACCGGCTGTTGCGCCATATAGGCAACGCGCCGTTGATGGCTGGGCACGCCGCGTAAGTTGCTACCATCGAGCAGAATCTTTCCCCGACTGACAAACGAATCTTCTGCAGAACCACCCGCCGTCAGCAACCCGGCAATATCGAGGAGGAAAGAGGTTTTGCCAACCCCCGACCGGCCCATCAGGGTAAGAATATCGGCGTTGCCCCTGCCCCCCGCGTGGCCAACCGACAGGTTTTTAAAACCCAGCAATTTTTTGCCCGCCAATAATAATTGATAATCGATAAGTTGCAACATCATTTCCCCCTATCATAAATCGTCGAAAGACCATAGGCGATGCCATAACCCGCCATCGGCAAGATTAATAACCATAGGGAAACCATCGCCAACAATGCGTTATCCCCCGAAAATTCATAGGCCACCAACAACGTCGTCATGGTGTCATGCCCAGCCGCCAGCATAAGGTTTGGCGTGTAAAGCGACAGGCTGACCGCGAAACTTAAAGCGATGGCAAACAACAATGGCCGCCACAATAATGGCAGGACAATACGAAAAAAAACCCGCCAAGACGTCAGGCCAATTGCCCGCCCATGGCGGAGCATGTTTTGCGGTATCTTGCCATAGGGCGCGTCGAGCAGGAGCATCGCCAGCCCCAACCCCAAGCCAACATGAATCAACAACAACAGGCCTAATTTTACAACCAACCCGCCGCCCAATAAAAATGACAACATATTGCCATGCAATGATAAAATAATATCCGGCAAAAACAACGGCAACAATAAAATATAATTGGCGTTAATCGGGCGAATTTTTCTGGCCAAAAAATTGCGCGGCGCAGTAACCGGCGACATAACCATCGCCATGGCATTGTTAAACCGCCACCATAAAAAAACAAACACCGCGACAATACTAGATATTGCGCCCAACAGAAAACTATTAAAAAAACCCGTCGCCAAGACATGCGCCTCGCCCGAAAAAAAACCCGCGCCGCGCCGCCAGGCTTCCATCGCCAAGCCAACCACCGACAGCAATAACAACCCACCATGCGCCGCCAAGCCGGCGAAGGTCAAACCAAACCCCATGTAATAAATCCTATTCAAACTTGCGATGGGCAGGGACAGCCCCATCCACCATTTTTTTAAGTTGGCGCAGATGCTGGCCAATAACAAAAAAATCGCCACCAACCCACCGTTGGCCAACAACAACCAAATGGCAAAGCCATGAAGTTCATTATTTTGCAAGGCCGATGCGGTTTGCATGCTGTTGAGCAATAACAGGGGGAAAGATGGCGGCGCGTTCGGCCCCATAAAAATGCCGGCCTCGACATTATTAAAAGCAAACAACAGGCTTAATAAACATGGCCATTTTATTTTCGGCCACAATAATGGAAAATCGATTTTTAAAAACCGCGCCACGCCACCCAACCCGAGCGATGACGCAAACCGCCGATAATTACCATTGATATTATCATAGGCGTTAAGCATAACCAGCAACAGGAATGGGGTTTCCTTTTGCACCAGGGCAATAACCTGATGCGCACCATTTGGGTTGGGAAAGGGGTTAAGCAGGGACAAAAATGGCACATTCGCCGGCCATAGATGCTGTGCCATGTTATAGAATCCATCCATCCCCACCAGCAATGTCAAGGGCGGCACCCCCAGCCAAAAAAAACAAAAACCGCGGCAAATAATCATCGCCCATTTATTGGTCGGCATGGTCATGGTCAACAACCCCGCCAAGCCAAAGGCCAAAGCAAATGTTATCACCGCGACTCGCAACGAATAAATCATGGCGGTAAAAAAACCCGGGCTTTTTATTGGGCCGGTCAACAGCCCCGCCATTGTATCACCGCCATGGTGAAGGATGGTAAAAAAACCAACCGCCAATAACAGGCATAAAAAACCCACCCAGGCGTAAAAACTGCCGCGGGCCAGCCAATAATTTATTGATAGATTGATTGGTTTCGCAAAATCCATAACCACTTATAAGCCATCGCGCCGATGTTGCGCAATAACCTTATGCAACCAAATGCTGTATCCCGCTATTAATAAATATAAAATTCAATCGAGCGCAAAAGCTATTGCTTGCGCGGCGATTGCTATTGCTCGCCGTCCGGATTTTCGGGGGTGGCGTCTGGCAAAACCTCTTCCCCGCCCAATTCGCTGGTATCTTCCAACACCACCGCGGCATCATCAACCATTTCTTCGCTACCTTCTTCCATACCATCCATGTTTTCTTCTTCCATGCCTTGGTAATAACTTTTCAAATGGAGCGATTCCAACGGGTTATGCATCGCGCCGCATTTCGGGCACACCGGGTCGCCCTCCTTACCCAGATTGTAAAACTTCACCTTTTCCTCGGGGGTTGAACAATGTGGGCAAGTAAATTTTTCGCCAATTTCGCCAGTTGCAAACATATTGTTCAACTATCACGCCAAAAACAATTTGTCAAAAGAAATTTTCGCAACTATAGCTTAAAACATGAAACTTATAAGTCAACGGGATGCAAACGGGGAAAAAAATGGCCTGCGCGGCACCCTAGGTAAAAATGATAAGGCCGCGTCGATGGGTGATAAATCAATTTCGCACCGCGCCCTGATGTTCGCCGGCATGGCGCGCGGCACCAGTCGCATCACCGGTTTATTGGAAAGCGAGGACACCCAGCGCACGCAAAAAACCATGGCGGCAATGGGGGTCATGGTCAAAAAAGACGGCGATGATTACCTTGTCGAAAGCCCGGGGTTCCTGGCCCTGCGCCAACCCAAAGAACCATTGGACATGGGCAACAGCGGCACCAGCGCACGGTTGTTGATGGGCATGCTATCGGGCACCGGCCACCATGTCAGCATGTTCGGCGATGAATCGCTGAGCAAGCGACCGATGAAGCGCGTCATCGGCCCCTTGAGCAACATGGGGGTTGAATTTACGGGCAGTGACAATGCCTTGCCCAATTTTTTACCCCTATCGTTTCGTGGTCGCCCGCCGCTTATCCCGCTTGATTACACCCTGCCAGTTGCCTCGGCGCAGATTAAATCGGCCATTTTGTTGGCGGGTTTATCGGCGATGGGCGACACCACGGTGTGGGAGCATAACATCAGCCGCGACCATACCGAGCGCATGCTCGCGTTATTCGGCGTGCCATTGCGCGAAACCATCAAGGATAATCTTCGCGGTGTTACCATCGGCGGCGGCACCGCGGTTTTGGAAAAAATAACCGGCAAGAATATTAATGTGCCGCGCGACATAAGCTCGGTTGCGTTTTTGTTGGTGGCGGCCTCTATTTTGCCTGACAGCGACCTGACGATTGAAAATGTCGGTCTTAACCCAACGCGCGACGGCATTATCGAAACCCTGTTAGAAATGGGCGCGGCTATAACCATCGATTACGACGGCTTCGCCGCTGGTGGCGAACCGACCGGCACAATTCGCGTTAAATCGGCGGCGTTGCAGGGCATCACCACCCCACCCGACCGCGCGCCACGCATGATTGACGAATACCCTATCTTAAGCATCGCCGCCGCCTGCGCCACCGGTGTTTCATTGTTCCAAGGGTTAGAGGAATTGCGGGTCAAGGAATCAAACCGCCTGGCGGCTATCGCCACCGGCCTTTCCGGTGCCGGCGTTGCGGTGAAAACCGGCGACGATTGGTTGGAAATCACCGGCCAGAAAAACATCCGCGGCGGCAATGTCATCGCCACCAACCTTGACCATCGCATCGCCATGAGTTTTTATATCCTCGGTTTGGTTTGTCAGGAGGCTATAACCATCGACGATGACCGGTCGATTGCAACCTCCTTCCCCAATTTTTTAAGCTTGATGAGCAGATTGTTAAATGAGCAATAACCATCACCTCAAGCTTGGCCGCAATTATCATCCTGCTTGTGGTAACCATGATAAAGTGCTAAAAAAAAATTATGAAGAAGAAGAAATTTGTCGACACCTTGGGCAGAGCCGACAACGATGATGGACAGCACCCAGCCGATAAAAAAATTCGTTGGTATGAACGATTAAGCGATCGTAATGTCGCCGCGGTTGGTAAAAAAATTGCCAGCAAAATAACCACCACCGCCAAAACCACGCTTATCAGCCCGTCGGGCAAAACGCCGACCGGTGTATTGAGCAAAACCTTAGCGGCCGAGGGGACCACGGTGTCATCCATCCTTACCCCCAATCAAAAAAAATACGCCGCCCTGTCGCCCGCGCAGTTTGGTTTGATTTTAAAAAAACGCCGCAAGGAATTAGGGTTGGAACATACCGATATTACCCGCGAATTAAAATTTCGCGAATCATTCGTCGACGCGTTGGAGGATGGACGTTATTACCTCCTGCCCAACCATTATTTTATCCGCGGCTTTATCAACCAATATGCCGATTTGCTTGACGTGCATGAGGATATTTATTTATCTTACCTCGCCGAGCATTTTCAGGACGAGGTCGCCATCAAACGTCTGTTGCAACTTAACGATATCACCACGCCGCCGACCTTTAACCTGCGCAAGGGTAGCGGTTACGTAAAGAAAAAAGCCAATTACAACCCGACCCACCTGACCGACCTGCTTAAACCAATATCGGTGCTGGTGGTCGCTGGTTTATTGTTCGGCGGCTATTATCTTTTTCTGGCGATTGGCCAAAAAAACCACGCGGGCGACGCCACCAACGGCGCGACGACGCCACACCTAGCGTTACGCGCCAACAACGACGTCTGGGTGCGCGTCACCGATGACCAGGGGAAAATCTTGCTCGAGGCGCAAATCGCAAAGGGCAAAACCATCACCCTGCCCAACCAAAATAACCTATCCCTGACCACGCCGGCCGCCAACAATATTTTGTTTATGTTAAATGACCAGGCCTATCGTTATGCCGACAACAATAATAACCTGCAAAACGTCAGCCTTAATATAGACAAATTGATGCCAAAATTAACCATCGCGCCAGTCAGCACCAGCGATACCCCAACCGATGGCAATGCGCCCGCCGCTGGAACACCAACCAATGGCGACAACGCCCCCGCCGTGCCGGCAACCGTGCCAACCACGCCCGCCAACCCGTAAAACCGCTTGGCGTAAATTGGCATAATTGGGCGTGGTGCGAACCGGTAAACCGGTTGGCAAACAAACAACCGCTCAACCCAAATGGCCAAATAGAAAAAAATAATAAATAACCATTCAAAGCGATAGAATATTGTTCGATTGTTTTTATGAAGCATTCCCCCGAAGCCGCCCCCAACATAACCATAGCTATCCCGCCACCCGTTCGGGCGATAATGTTGTCGCTGAATAAATTGGCACCGGTGCGCGTTGTCGGCGGTGCGGTGCGCGACCAATTATTGGCGCGGCTGGCAACGTCGACCCCCGCCACGCCGCAAGCCAACGTAACCGGCGAACAATCGATGCAACAACTTACAGCGCAACATTACGACCTGGCGATTAAAACAACGCCCGATGAATTAAAAAAACACGCCGAACAATTTGCCGATTGGCGATTGGTGTTGGATGGTTTCGCCCACGGCATCATTCGTATTATAACCCAGGGTATCATGGTGGAGGTTGCCTGCCTGCGCCGTGATGTTACGACCGACGGCCGCCACGCCACGGTTGCGTTTGGCGGCGATTGGCCGGAGGACGCGGCGCGGCGCGATTTCACCATCAACGCCCTTTATGCCGACGCCGCTGGCGTGGTCAGCGACCCGCTGAATATCATCGGTGATTTTTCGCCCCTGACATTGCGTTTCATTGGTTCCGCCGAAAAAAGAATTGCTGAGGATTATTTACGCATCCTGCGTTATTATCGATTTTTGGCCACCCTGCCCGATGCGGCCTTTAACCATGACGGCCGAAAAATTATCATGCAACAACGCGCCGGTTTGGCAAAAATATCGCGCGAGCGCGTCGGCATGGAATTGCTAAAAATTTTATCATCGCGTAAATCGCCCGCCATAATAACAATGATGCAGGCTGATGATATTTGGCAAGTGCTTAATATTTCGCCCGATATGTCGTTGATAAAAAAAATAACTTCCGACATTTTGCCCGACAGCGAAAAAAATACCGCGCAACTTATCGACGCCTGGCCCAGCCACCGCCGCGCGGCATTTTATGCCTTGATGTTAGAGGATATAGAAAACAACGTAACCAACATACAAAAAAATTTCTCATCCTTTGCCTGGCCGAGGGAGGTCAACCAATTGCTGGCAACCTATCGGTCAGCGGATAAAACACTCGATGGTTTTGCCTTTCATTATTATCACGGCGGCGACGCCTATCACCTATTTTTACTCTGCCAATTATTGGCCGATAAAATAACCTCGGCGCAATATCGGGAATTATCAACCATGCCCCAACCGGTATTTCCCCTGGCCAAGGCGGGCGATGAATTATTGGCGCGGGGTTTCACGGCGAAGGATTTTTCCGCCGTCATGCCGCGATTAGAAAAAAAATGGTTGGCCAGCCACGGCGCATTAACCAAGGATGATTTGTTGAAAGATGTTTTTGGTGAAACGCACGCTAAAATAACGAAGTGATAG
>JASGCL010000034.1 GCA_030054115.1 Hydrotalea sp. | reverse complement strand
ATTTCCCTCTCCTTTAGTAGATTTATTCTATGACATATCCAGCGAAAATGTCAAAGAAATTTATTTGATGAAACAATTTTTTTGAAAAAACGGCAGAGAAGATAGCGATGCCGCATTGCCTCCCTGCCCGTCATCCTTAAAACCCGCCTCACCCGTCATCCTTGAAACCCGCGCGGCCAGCGCGGGTTATCGAGGAACCATTCCTTGGACGGCATGGGTAGCTATCAGGTTATTGCCTTGCTTTATTTTGTTTAAATATAGCTAAATTTTTTTTATATATCAACTGAGGCCAGGGAATGGCAATATATTCGCCCTACCGCTTTGCTGTTTGAGGGCGGCTGATAATTTTGCCAAGGCAAAATTTCAAGAATGACGGCTAGAGTGGTTTTAGGCGGCCGAGTAAAAAAAATCTTTATTACACAAACGTTATATGCCCGACATCACCACCAATGAGGGCGATGAATTGGTCGTAGGTCAGGGTTGAGGCATGGGTTATCGGGTCGATATGCTCCCCCGAGCAGTTGGCGCGCAATTATGTAAAAGCAAGATGATGCGAGCCACCAATAAGCGTTAAGAATTCATTGAAACTTAAATCATGATAATGGATATTTGAATTACTGGGGTCGACCAAATAATCGGTGCCGGCCCGCGTGCCCATGATGGTGTTATAACCGGTTGTCAAATCAACCGCCGTGCCGGTGCTCATGTCTTGGTTGCTTAAATAAATATAAGAATTATAGCCGCCAATATTGTTGACAAGGCCAAATTTAATCGCATATTGCTTGAATGGGTTATTGCTGGCATCGGTTAGGCTTGTTTCCATCAATTCGACCTTACCATCGCCGTGCGCGCTGGTGCCCTGGCTACCGACCATGTAGGTTTGTAACGCGCTAAGGCTGTTGAGAAGCACCTTGGTGCCATTATCCAATTGACCGGCCATCTTTTTGAAATGAATGACATCTTGCTTGTTATCATAACCATAAAGCTTGATGGTAACCCCGCTGGAATTGGTAACCGCTTCATAGTAACTAGAGGTCAGGGCACTGTTAATGTTATAAACATCAACCTGCTGGTCATCAAGGATTTGCAAACCATTGGTCGGGCTGGCCGCGGTATTGCCGTTAATAATGCTTTGGTTGGTCAAAAGATAGGTTGTCAGGGCGGCAGAAATAGATAAGCTTAATGTATCGGTGGCCGCCGACCCTGCGTCGGTTAAATACACCCTATCGTATTTATCAAAATAACCGCTAAAGCCTGTGCCCGTGCCGACCATTGCGTTCAATTCAGATATTGAGGTGATGATGGTGTCTTTTTGTCCGTTAGCAAAAAGATAAGCCTTGATATTGTTGAAATGTTCTTCGCCAATGTCTAACAAATTAACCAAATTGTTTACAACCAATTGACTGCTGGCGGCAAAATTGTTAAATGCCTGACCCACGCCAAACGCGCTATTGTCAAATTTGATGCCGTCATTGCCAAGGCTGTAAAAATTAAATGCGTCATCCACCCCACCGACCGAGGCAAATTCTCTGGTTTTTATATTAAAAACATCTATCGAAAAATCGGTGTAATTGGTGGCAATGCCCTTATTGCCATTGTTTGATTGACCATTGGTGGTAATATCATGGGCGGTGTAAAAATAAAATGACGTGGTTGCTGTAACCGACATAAGGTTAGCCAGCGGCGATGCACCATTGAATGCCCCTGAAACAGCCCTAATAACAAATGTCTCCGGCCCATAAACACTTCCATACCCCGAAACAAGATTCATGTCGTTCGTGCTTTTGAATTTTAAAACGCCAGTCCTGCTATCAAGGATAAAACGGCTTCTATCATCTATCGACGGCGTCGTGCTGTTACTTGCCGATACCAATACATAGCTTATTGTTTGGCCATCGGCATCAATGGCCGCGAACGTGTTAACCCCTGTAAGCCCGATGGCATTATCAACATAAAGACTGGGGACGGGGCTGATAAACACCGGCGCATTATCATCAATATTTTGTATCGATAGGACAAAACTTGTGGTAATAACGTCGGCCACCGTGCCACCGTTGGCAAAATTGGCAATTCCCGCGCCATTTAAACTATTGGCCTTGATGATAATGGTATAAAGCACAAGGTTGCCGCTGGCCGCTGTGCCGCCGGCGTTCTTTAGATTTTCAAAATCCAAAACGCTGGCAAATAATAATTTTCCGGTGCCCGAATCGATGCTGAAATAATTATTCGGGTTGTTGCCAAGGCTGTAGGTGATATTGGGCTGACCGTCGGGGTCGATGGCGGCGAAGGTCGCCAACGGCACGACGCTTAGCCCATTGTTTTCCGTCATGCCAAGACCGCTGACCGGGTTTTTGAAGGCCGGGTTTTCATCGTCAAGGTTGAAAAGGTTGAGGGTGAAATTGGTATCAACCGCGGTGATCGCCCCGGCGGCCAGGTTGCCCAATGTCGATTTCGCCCGCACCGTGATTTGATAGATGCCATTGTGGCCAGTATTGCCCTGTTTGATGTCATAATCATAATCGGCGTTTTTCATTGTTAAAACGCCGGTGTTGGCGTTAATGCTGAAGTAGTAGGCATCTGCCCCCAACAGCGAATAACTAACCACCTGGCCATCCCTGTCATTGGCGGTAAAGGTGGTAACAATTTTATTGACGCTATCATCTTCATTCAACGACATGCTGACCGGCGCGGCGGCAAAGGCCGGGGCATATTTATCGGTCTGTTGCAGGGTTAAAATAAATGTTTTGGTCGCGCTGGTAAATGGTGTGTAATAACCACTCGGAAAGTTATTATTAGAAAGACCAGGCAAATTTTTACGCACGATTTGGTTATCGCCGGCGGTCGTGGCCACCACTGTCACGGTAAAAAATTCTAAGCCCGAAACGGTTTGATGACTCCGCAAATTATCAAAATCGGGCGTCGAGATAAAACTTAAAATACCATTAAAGTAATTATGTGATATCGACCGCTCGTTAATTGGATTTAACTGGGTGGTGCCATCATTTTTTAATAATATATTGGAAACACCATTCCCTACGTCGTTCGCATAAAATTGACCATCGCCATTTGGGTTATTGGTAAAGGCAATATTAAAATATTGCGCGTCGGCACCGGTCAAGTAATAGCTCACCACTTGGAAATCTGCGTCGGCGGCCTGGAAAGTGAACAATGCCGGCGGCAACGCATTGCTTTCGACAATCGTCGCGCGACCAACCTCTGGCATATTGTTTCTAAATGCCGTGCTATATTGATCGACGTTATTTAAATTGATTACTATCGTTTGTGTAACATAATCGACCACGCCAAGGGCGGTCATGCCCAGCCACAACCCGCCGCCGACGCCGGTCGAGGTTGCCCTGACCACCACGGTAAAATTACGGTTCAATTGGTAATCCTCGATGACTGGCGGGATACCCGGCGCATTGTTTATTTGCAGAATAAACCCCGCATGATTATTAACCGTAAGGGAGGCAAGGTTTACAATATTAAAATATTGATTTGAATAGGCCAGCGGGGTGGTTCCGGGTGTAACCGAATCGATGCTGTAAACAATAGCTTGGTCATCGTCATCGACCGCGACAAATGTGCCAACATTCACATAATAAGGGGCCGGAAAATTGTTGAGCTGATGCTGAATGTTTTCATCCATCCTAACCGAGTTTACATTATAGCCCGGGTTAATAACATTCGGGTCGGGCGTGAACACCGGATTATTGGCGTTAAAATTAAACAGGCTGAGGGTAAAATTGGCAAGCACCGATTGTGTTTCAAGCTGGGTTACGCCAAAATTGGTAATGATGTTGTTCGCCGTGACCTTGATTTGCGTGGGAAAAATTGATTTGCCGGCGTTGGCATAATGAAACCCGGGTAAGAAATATAACTGCCCGGTATTTTGGTCGATGGTCATGTAGCTGTTGCTACCGATAAGACTATAGCTGATATTTGTAAAATGCGGGTTGCCATTGGCATCGTTATAATTAAACAAGGTAAAGGGTTTTAAAATCGCCAGGTTGCGTGCCGAATTCGCGTTTTCCAGCACCGATAAACCAATCGGTGTGTTGTTGTAATCGACAAAGTTGGTGGCGGTGCCGCTGGCGAAATGCAGGCTCAATTCGGCATTGTCAATCTTGACCACCACCAATTGGGTAATGGTTTCGTTATAGGCCCCAGCCGGGGTAACAACATTGTCATAGGAAGAGACCTTCACCACGATGCTGAATAAACTACGGGTCGGCTCATAACTAAGCGCGCTTAAGAATATCAAATTGCCGGTTTGGCTATTGATGGAAAAATAATTAACATCACGTTGGACATTAACCACCCCACCCGTCACCGTGTCGGCAATGCTGTAGGAGATATTGGCATCTTTATCGCTATCCACCGCCTGGTAGGTAAATAGCGACGTGCCCAACCCCTTGGTTTCCGATAAGGCGATGGTTGGCACGCCGCCGATTTGCACGTTCTTGCTCGGGCTTTGGCTAAAACTTGGGCGCGAATCATTGACATTGCCAATCGTCAAGACATAAACCTGGGTTATGTCAAACAACACGCCACTTTTTGTAACCACGCCGCCGCTGACATCGGCGCGGGCGGTCACCGTGATGGTATAAAATTTGCCGTGCGGCACATCATAATTAAGCGACGACGTAAATATCAACCTGCCATTGGCGACATTCGGGCCGCTTGCCGTGCTGGCGCCACTGGTTTGGTTGATGCTGAAATAATTTGCATCGGCACCGCTGATAATATAACTGATGGCTTGGCCGTCGCCGTCGCTGGCGCTAAAGGTTGCCAATATCGTGTTGGCGGCTTTTGTTTCGGCCAAGGAAAGCCCCGATGATTTTTGCGTGAAGCCTGTCGAAAATTCATCGACATTTTGCACCGATAAAATAAATGTTTGGCCGACATTAAGCGGCGTAATCGTGCTGGAATAGGCGCGCACCGCCACGGTGTAAAGATGCACGTTATTAACTATCGGCCCCGCCAATTTTTCAAAATCAAGCGTCGTGTTAAAGGACAAAACGCCGGTGCGGGCATCGATATTAAAATAGTTGAAGGGATTGGAACCGACAATATTGGAATCAAAGGCGTAAGATATCAAACTGTTAGCGTAATCGTAGCTAGAAAACACCGCGACGGTGGCGATGCCGAGGGCGTTGGTTTCGCTAACAACCAACCCGACATCGGGCGTGCTATCCAAATCGACGATGTTTGCCAATTGCAAATCAAATGTCTGCGACACCGCGGTGCTTACCGGCGGCGTGCCAACAACCAAGCCGGAGGTGCTATCCGAAGCATAAACAACGATATGGTAGCGCCCGTTGCGGGCGCGGTTTGCCGGGTTGTCAGCATCCAAGGCCGATTTAAAATAAACCACGCCCGTGCTTTGGTCGATGGTAAAATAATCGGCGTCGTTGGTAATTTGATAATTAACCGCGCCGCTCCCCGGGTCGGTGGCGGCGAAGGTCGCCATGCTACCGCCGCCGATATAATAAGATATCGTTTGGTTGGCGTCATAGTCGGTGGCACGGAAATCGGCCATCCTAATCCCCAATTGATTGTTTTCACTTAAGTTGAGGGTGCCCAGGGTAAGAATCGCCTGCGCATTAACAAAAACCGGCGAAAATTCGTCGATGTTATAAAGCGACAGCACCATCAACTGGCTAACATCATCGATGGCGTTACCGCCTGGCACCACATTGCCGTAACTGCGGGCGTAAACGACTAGGCTGTAAAGTGGCCTATGGCCGCTTTCATAATCCAGTGATGATACCATAACAACATTTCCACTGGCCGAATCTATCGAAAAATAAACGCTGTCATCGCCCATTAAATGGAACGATATATTTTGATTATCAGCATCGGTGGCGGCAAAATTAGCGATCGATAAACCAACCGCGTTATTTTCATTTACCGAAACGCCCTGAATAATGGTGCTGAAGTTAACATTGTTATCATTTATGTTTTGTAGCGACAAGACAAACAATTGGCTTATAACATTTTGCGCGCTCCCCGTGCTAAACGATGCTCCGGTAAGCGGGCCATAGCTATTGGCGAAGACGACAATAGAATAATTATAAGCGGCATGGGTGGACGATTCATAATCCAGCGACGAGGTTATCTTCAAAACCCCCGTGTTGGCGTCGATAGAAAAATATAGCTTATCATTGCCACCGGCCACATCGCCCAAGGAATAGGATATTTTTTGGCCGTCCATATCGGTGGCGGCAAATTGCAACAGGTTGGTGTTGACAACATTGCCCTCGGCCACGGCAACAAAACTATAGGCTTGGGTAAAACTCGGCGCATTGTCATCGATATTGCCAATCGAAAAAATAAACAATTGGGAAACAACCGCGGTGGCCGTAACCCCGTCCCGCGCCGCCGGCCCAGTGATATTGCCATGGCTGTGGGCATTAACAACAACCGTGTAATATTTTTGATTTTCAAAATCGGTGGCGCCCGAAAATGTTAAATCACCGGCCCTGGCATCGAGCAAGAAATTACCAATCTGCACGCCATAGGTTGTGCCATTGCCGGATAGAGAATAAGAAACCTGTTGGCCATCAACATCTATCGCGGCAAAATGAAATAGCTGTTGATTGACAAGGTTGCCCTCGGCCAACACAATCCCGCTAGTGGTTTGGGTAAAGCTTGGGGCATTGATATCAAGATTAAACAGCGACAAAATATACAATTGCGAAACAACCGTGGCCGCCGTCCCAGCCAATGACCAATTGCCCGTTGGCTGACCAATGCTGTTGGCAAGCACCACCACCGAATAAAGCGCGCCATGCCGGTTTTGAAAATTTAATGATTGATTAAGGGTCAGGACGCCATTGCTATCGATATTAAAAAACCTGGCATCGCTCCCGCCCAAATTATATTGAATGGTTTGGCCGTCCAAATCAATCGCCGAAAATTGGCCGACGCTGAGCCCGACGCTATTGCCCTCGTTCAACGATAGGCCGGTTGCGACCTGGGCAAAGGTTGGGGCCTGGGCGTCAAAATTAAATAACGACAGCACAAAATTTTGCGTTACGTTTGTCGCGGCACGCCCGCCGGCCAACCACAGGCCGCCGCCACGGCCATAACTATTGGCGGTGATGGTAATGCTGTAAAGTTCGCCATGACCATTTTCATAATTAAATGACGATAATGCCAATAATCTTCCGGTATTTGCGTCAAGCGAAAACCAAGCTGCATCGACGCCGCTCAAAGAATAAGAAATCATCTGCCCATCAAGGTCGGTGGCGGCAAAATTGGCGATGCTGACCCCTGCCTGGTTTAATTCGTTCAGCGACACGCCGCCCGTGGTTGCGGTAAAGCTTGTCCCATTATCATCGATATTGCCGACCGATAAAACATAAAGGATGGACGCCGTGTTTCGCGCGCCACGGCCCGTCGTCGGCATGGTTTTAAACATATTAACCACCACTGAATAGGTTGGCTTTGCATCCCAATCAATATCATCGGTAATGCGTAAGATGCCATCACTGCTTAGGTTGAATTTACCCCTATCAAATTGATTGCTGAGCGAATAGCTAACGGGAATCTCTATCCCATCGGAATCATACCCCTGGAAGCTAAAAAGGATTTTGTTAGCGGTTGTTTGGCCTTCAACCAAACTGATCTGTTCTGCGGATGGTATGTTACCAAACAACGGGGGGGAATTGGTTAGGGATAAAATAAAATTCTGCGTAATCGCCGTCAGGCCATCGCCGCTGGGGTTGACCCCCGCCGTGCCGATGGCGTTGATGGTGATGGTAAAGTAATCCCCACGATGGCCATGATAGGTATCATCGTAATTTAACCTGGATATAACGGTAAGTTGGCCATTGTTGTCTATCGAAAAAAAATCGCTATCCACGCCGGTCAGCCAATAACTTGCCCCCGCGCCGTCGGCATCGGTGGTAATAAATTGCGTCACCGATAGGCCGATTCTATTTTTTTCGGCAATCTCCATACCCTTTACCTGCTGCCCTGACCAGGCGGTGAGCGAATCATTGGCATTCGCGACTGACAAGATAAAATTCTGTGTAATCGCCGCCAGGCCGTCACCGCTGGGGCTGATACCCGCAGTACCAACCGCATTCACCGTGATGGTAAAGGAATGGCCATCATGGCCGTTGTAACTGCCTTCGTAATCTAAGCTCGACAGCAATTGCAAATTGCCATTGCTATCAATCGTAAATAAATCTTTATCGGTGCCGGTCAGCCAATAACTTGCCCCTGCACCATCGACATCGGTGGTGGTAAAGGTCGCGATAGCAGCCCCCGTCGCATTGTTTTCACTTAACACCAAATCAGTCGATGGCGTGCCCGACCACATGGTCGCGGAATCATTGAGGTTGCCGAGCGACAGGACAAAATTTTGCACAATCGACGTCAAGCCATCGCCGCTGGGGTTAGCCCCCGCCGTGCCGATGGTGTTGACGGTTATTGTAAACAAATGCCCATCATGGCCATTATAGTTCCCTTCGTAATCCAACATTGAAGCAAGTTTTAAATTGCCATTGCCATCAATGGTGAATAAATCTTTATCGGTACCGGTCAGCCAATAACTCGCCCCCGCACCATCGACATCGGTGGTGGTAAAAGTCGCGACATTAACGTTTGTCGCATTGTTTTCATCTGCCATCACGCCGGTGCTTTGCACCCCCGACCAGGCCGTCAGCGAATCATTGACATTGTTAATCGATAAAACAAAATCTTGCACGATCGACGTCAGGCCGTCGCTGGTCGGGTTAGCCCCCGCCGTGCCAATGGCATTGACCTTGATGGTAAAGGAGTGGCCATCATGGCCGTTGTAAGTCCCTTCGTAATCTACCATTGAAGCAAATTTTAAGTTGCCATTGCTATCGATGGTGAACAGGTTGCTGTCGGTGCCGGTCAGCCAATAACTTGCGCCCGCGCCATCGACATCGGTGGTGGTAAAGGTCGCGATAGCAGCCCCCGTCGCATTGTTTTCATCTGCCGCCAGGCTGGTTGTTTGCACCCCCAACCAGGCCGTCAAGGAGTCATTCACGTTGCCCAATGATAAAACAAAATCCTGCATAATCGGCGTCAGCCCATCGCCGCTGGGGTCAGCCCCCGCCGTGCCGATAGCGTTGACGGTTATTGTAAACAAATGCCCATCATGGCCGTTGTAATTTCCCTCGTAATTTAAGCTCGACACCAATTGCAAATTGCCATTGCCGTCTATCGTGAACAAATCTTTATCGGCGCCGGTCAGCCAATAGCTTGCCCCCGCCCCGTCCATATCGGTGGTGGTAAAGGTCGCGACATTAACGTTTATAGCATTATTTTCATCTGCCATCACGCCGGTGCTTTGCACCCCCGACCAGGCCGTCAAGGAGTCATTCACGTTGCCCAATGATAAAACAAAATCCTGCACAATAGACGTCAAACCGTCGCCGGTTGGGTTGCCGGCCGCCGTGCCACGGGCATTGACGGTGATGGTAAAGGAGTGGCCATCATGGCCGTTATATGTCCCCTCGTAATTTAAGCTCGACAGCAGTTGCAAATTGCCATTGCTATTGATGGTGAACAGGTTGCTGTCGGTGCCGGTCAGCCAATAACTTGCGCCGGGTCCGTCGATATCGGTGGTAGCAAAGGTCGCAACATTGATGTTTGTCGCATTGTTTTCACTTACCCCTAGGCCAGTTGGTTGCGTGCCCAACCACATGGTCGCGGCATCGTTGCTATTGCTCAGCGACAGGACAAAATTTTGCGCAATCGACGTCAAGCCATTACCGGTTGGGTTGACCCCCGCCGTGCCACGGGCATTGACCGTGATGGTAAAGGAATGGCCATCGTGGCCGTTGTATGTCCCTTCGTAATCCAAGCTCGACACCAATTGCAAATTGCCATTGCTATCGATGGTGAACAGATTGCTATCGGTGCCGGTTAGCCAATAACTCGCCCCCGCACCATCGGCGTCGGTGGTGGTAAAGGTCGCGACAGTGGCCCCGGTCGCATTTTTTTCATCTGCCATCACGCTGGTGCTTTGCGCCCCCGACCAAGCGGTCGGGTTATCGTTGATGTTGTTAATCGATAAGACAAAAACCTCGGTCACCAACAGCGCGCCGGTCTGGCTATAGGCATAGACATTGCCACCATAACTATGCCCCTGGACAATAACGGTGTAAAGTTGTTTGGTTTCGTAATCGGTGGTGACTTTTAACTTTAAATGCCCCTGGCTGTTGATAAGGAAATTACCGGCATCGGCCCCGGCCAAATCATATGAAACCGACATGCCGTCTGGGTCGCTGGCGTTAAAGGTCGCCAGGATAAGGTTTTGCGTCATGCCCTCCGTTATGGCCACCCCGGGTAATTCGCTGTTGAAGAATATATCCTCGTTTTTCAAATGGCGTATAGCAATGATGACCGTCTGGGTCAGGTGGCTACTGGCGTTGGTAATAATCACCGCGGTGTAAAGATGCTTGGTGGTGCGGTCATAATCGGGCAGGCCATCAATCAGTGAAAGCTCGCCGGTGCTACTATTAAAATTAAAGAACACGCTGTCATCAGCATTGCTGTCCAACCGCACGCCGTTAAAAACGCCAACCGCTGTATCGCCCTCGTTCACGTAACGGGTGCCGCTGATGGTAACCAATTGGCTTATCGCCGTTGCGTTGCCCGCATCGGCCGCCGGGCCGCGCAACGAACCAAAGCTATGGGCATTGACCACCACCGAATAGGTTGGCTTAGCATTAAAGTCCAACCCCACGATTAATTTTAACTGCCCATTGCTGTCAATTTCAAAAGACGACGCATCGGCACCGGTTAAATTATAGGAAACCATCTGGCCGTCTAAATCCACCGCGTTAAAATTACCGATGGTCTGGCCATCGACATTATCGCTGTTACCAATCAAAATATCGCCCACCACGTTGGTGAAGCTAACCGCGTTATCCTGCAGGTTAAACAACGACAAAATATAAACCTGCGATATGGCGGTTGCCGCCGTGCCGCCGCCAACCCACAGTCCATTGCCATTGCCAAAACTATTGGCGCGAACAACAATGGTGTAGAAAGGCGATGGGTGATCGGTCGATTCAGAATCAATCATCGAACGCAGGCGTAACACACCGGTGGCGCTGTCGATGGCGAAGTATTTTTTGGTATCACTGCCGGCCACATCATCCAGCGAATAGGAAATCGATTGACCATCGGCGTCGATCGCTTCAAAATCGGCCAGTGAAAATAATCGTGGATTATTTTCATTGATGGAAAAGCTTGAAAAACTGCTGGTAAAGACCGGCGCATTATCATTGATATTGCCAAGCGACAACACAAACAATTGCGTTATTAATAAGGCACCGGTCGCGCTGTAGGGCAACACCTTGCCGCCATAACTATGACCCTGAACAATCACGGTGTAAAGCGCGCCATGGCCGCTTTCGGCGTCAAGGCTCGATTTCAACATAACCGCGCCATCGCTGTTGATGGTGAAGAACCCCGCATCGGCCCCGGCCAAATTATAAGACACCGATTGCCCATCGGGGTCGGTGGCGGTAAAGTTAGCAAGGGTGACGCCCGCCAAGTTGCCCTCGGTTAGCGGCATGCCGGTGCTCGATTGATTAAACACCACATCATGCTGGTCGAGGTTGCCAAGGCTAACGATGTAGGTCTTCACCGCCGAAAGTTCCTGACCGGCAATCGTCTCGGTAAATTTTACCGACACGGTATACATCGGGTCGTGGTTGCCGCGGTTTTCGTAATCTATCGAACTGACAAATTGCAATTGATTGCCGACAATTTTAAAATAACTATTATCCGCACCGCCACTCACCAAAACGATGCTGTCAAAACTGCCCCGGTCGGCCGGTTCAAAATCCACGACCCGCAGGTTGGTCGCGCTATCCTCCAACACCAAATAATTGGCATTGGTTTCATTCACCGCCAGCCCGCCAAAAATAGTAACCAGTTGCGTCACCGCGGTGGCGGCGGTGCCACCGGTTCGCCAAATGCCACTGCCGTTGCCACGGCTGTTGGCCACCACCACCACCGAATAAACCGGGTGGTTTATAAAATTAAGGGTTGATGCTATTGCCAAATTACCATCGGCGGTGATGGAAAAATTCACCGCGTCCGTGCCGCTCAGCGAATAGGAAACCGCTTGACCATCCGGGTCATAGGCATGGAACAAACCAATCGACTGGCCGATGCGGTTGTTGCTGGCCTGGACATTGGCCTGATGAATTTTTTGGTCAAACACCGGCGCGTTGTCATCCATATTGCCAAGGCTAACGATGTAGGTCTTCACCGCCGAAAGTGCCTGACCGGCGATCGTCTCATTAAATTTTACCGACACGGTATAAAATGGCGCATGACCGCCAAGCGTTTCGTAATCTATCGAACTAACAAATTGCAATTCATTGCCGACGATTTTAAAATAGTCATTATCCACGCCACCCGCCACCAAGGCAACATTGTCAAAACGCCCGCCATCGGTCGGGGTAAAATTCACGACCCGCAAATTGGGCGCGCTGTCCTCCAACACCACATAATTGGCGTTGGTTTCATTCACCCCAACCCCGCCGATGACCACCACCAACTTGCTAACGCTGACCTCCGGCCCGGCGCGTCCGGCGATGGCGGTAACGACAAAAGAATATTGTTGCCCATCGGCCAGCCGCACGCCGTCTTTCAGCGACACCTGTCCGGTTTGCACATTGACGGCAAAATTATTGTCATTCAAGCCATACCACAATCGGCCGTTTCGGTCGGTGGCGACCGCCGAAAATTGCAACAGGTTATTATCGACATGGCGGTAATCAAGCACCACCACCTGCGACGCATCGGCCGCATTATTCCCCGTCCAATTTATCAAATCGCTGTTTGGACTTTTGCTTATATCCAGCACCAACAATTGCGTGGCATAGGTTGTCGCGCCGCGTTGCGTCGTGCTAGCATATATCACCACCGTGTAAAGCAATTCGTTCGGTTTTTGATAGGGCTTATTACTGCTCGCCGCTGGCGGCGTGTTAAATTTTTGATTAAGGCTGGCCACCAGGGTTGGGTTGTCATTCACCACCAGCCGCTTGGTGCTCAGGTCATTAAGGCTAAGGCTGGCAATCTGCGGCAAGCTGTTTATCACCTGCTTATCAGGCGTGACAAACGGCGTTATATCGCCAAGCGCCGGCATGCTAAAAGTGCTAAGGTTAAATGTTTTCTTAAAACCTATCGCGCCGCTTGAACTGTTGATTGTTACATAACCATTTGGGTCAAAAAGGGCATATTTGATAGTGGCGTTGCCGTTATCCAACACCCGCGCGGTGTAGATGCCGTCGGTTTGGTTGGTTTCGTTATATTGCTTGGTGACAACCGGTGTGCCGCTCAAGGCCATCTGCAGGGCGACCCGCACCTGCTCCTGACCGGTAACGCCATTGCTGGCATAGGCAATCACCGTCACGCTATACAAAGGCACGTGATTGGGGTTTTCGTAATCGGCGGTGCTTAATAACAACAATTGATTGTTGCCATCGATTGTAAAATAATTGCTATCACTGCCGCTCAGGCTGTAACTGGTTATCGCATGGCCAGATTGGTCGTTGGCCGATAATTGTTGCACGACCTGGGTGGTGTCCTCGCTCAACGAATAGGTATAAATGGGCAGATTGCGCCACACCACCAAATCATTGCTCGGCGCGTTGGGAATATAAAACGATAATTTTTGCACCGTCGCCGGGCCGGATGGATTATAAATCGTCAGCGGCACATCGTGATACCAGCTATTGCGGTTTACATCGTTGATATTCTGCTTCAACACCACAACATGCCCCGAAGGGCTATCAAGCCGAAATAACCCGCTGTTCAAACCATAGCTTATTGTGTTGCCATTGTCGTCGGTCGCGGCCATGGTAAAAACCGCCTCCCCCGCTTCATCCAGCAAATTAAGGACGCGCAATTGCACCTGTTGCAAGGCGGTGGTGTTATCCACCGTGTCGGTTGCGATAACATTAAATGTAAAAAGATGGTCGGGGAGGTTTGCGTCTTCGTAATCGAACACACTGCCCTGCTTCAACACCACAGTGCCGTCTGCACCGATGGTGAACATGCCCATGCCAGCGGCGTCCAACGAATAGGAAACGGCATCGCCACCCGCGTCAGCCATCGGTGCAAAAGCAAAACTATTGCGGCCCTCGCTTAAAGATAAAGACGCCACCGCACCGGCAAAAACAACCACCATATTAGCACCCTCTAAAGTCCCTAACTATAAGAGCTAAAAAAATAAAAAAATATTTTTTTATACCTGTCCCTTATTTGTCCCGTTGCCTTATAGCGCTTAATATTGTTGCTCCCCTCGGTATCGCAACCACATCGCAGGAACTCCTATGTGGAAAAAATGCAATAACTAACTCCTTAAAACTCGCTACTACGAACCACAGGTTATTACAAGAAAAAAACATATCCCATGGTTGATTCTTCTAGATTTTCGCCAAAAAAATACGAAAATTAACAACCTTATGATTATTTGTATAATTATTTCTATTTTTAATAGAAAATGGTGGCTAGGGAGGGAATTGAACCCCCGACACAAGGATTTTCAGTCCTCT
>JASGCL010000033.1:9843-14666 GCA_030054115.1 Hydrotalea sp. | reverse complement strand
TTTTTTTCATAAAAAAAACATTAAGGTTGTTTGATTAATAATGCAATAATACAATTGCTAAAAAAAAACGCTATAGAATAAAATAATTCACGCGTTGGTGTATTTTTTTGTTGTTGGCGATTAACGAAACTGCTAGCCTTACAACATGAATAAATTAACAACTTTTTTATGGTTTGATAAGCAGGCGACCGACGCGGTCAAATTATATCAATCGATTTTTCCTGATTTAAAGATTATCGGGCAAATGGGGCCAAGCGAAAATGTCATGGGCGTGACATTTGAATTATGGGGGCAACGTTTCATTGCCTTCAACGGCGGGGCACATTACGCCCTAACCCCGGCGGTGTCGTTGTTCGTGGAATGCGAAACCCAAGATGAAATCGATAATTATTGGGAAAAATTATTGGCGGATGGCGGCAAAACCATGGCCTGTGGCTGGTTGACCGATAAATTTGGCCTGTCGTGGCAAATTATCCCGCGTGTGTTGGGCAAATTATTATCAGACAGCGATAGGACAAAGGCCGACCGTGCCATGGCGGCAATGATGAAGATGATAAAACTCGATATCAAAATATTGCAGGATGCTTTTGACGGGAAATAGGGGAGTCAGCGCAATATATCGAAGACCAAGCATGGTTGGAGGAATTGATAAACATCACCTCGGCCAATGTTACCGCGCCGGTGAAGCGCAAAGAAAAAATAAATTTTTATCGATTGGCTGGTGTGGAAAGTATTTTTTTGCTTCGGCGATAGCACAAAAAAAATGGGCTCTCGGCTTGCAAGCCAAGAACCCATTTTCTGTCAGGTTTGGCTTGTAATTAGGTTTTTTAAGAACCCTCAACAAACCCTACCCTCAACATCTAATTCACACCCTGGCAAGAACGCGCAATTTTATTTTTGCGCCCAGTTGCCAAAGATACCCACAGCTCGATTTTAGCCCGCCCGCCCGCGCAATGCAACGCGCACCCTTTGCACTGCAGGACAAATTATGCTTTTTCATTAAGGGGGTGGTTGCGCCGCAAAGCGCGCCAATTGTTGGCGGTTTATCCCAAAGGTTTTATGAGCGGCGTAATAGGCGCAGGGGATTAATATATCCAGCGTTGCCAGCGATTCATCTTTGCCTCGATAGCGCGGTATTTATCGTCGGGCAGGGTGTTTTTTAATTCTTCCAATATCGCGCGGCGCAATTCTTTGCGTTGGTTGAAATACCGCAACCACGCCCGTTCGGCGCGCAACCGCTCGTCCTCGCTTAATTCAAATTCCTTGCCCAATTTGTTGGCTTGCGCCTGGGCCAATTCCACCGGTATCGGCGCGACATGGCCACGTAACGCCAATCGCGTTAAGTTGATAATGGCAGAACCCAGAATGATGGTCACGCCACCCAGCGCGGTCAAAATGCCAGCGGTTATTTTTTTAAAATAATGCCAATAGGATACACCGCCGGTTTCGTGGTCGCGGTGGGTATGCGGCAGTTTTACAATGGCGCGGGTTGCTATTTTTTCTCTTGGCGACTCCGCCTGGGCGGTGATGCTAGTCGATGCTGTTTTATGCGCGCGTTTAACGATTACTTTTGCTTTCGCTATTTTTTTTGGTGATTTTTTTTTCTTGCGCATGATTTTAATTTTCTCAACTCATTAATTTAACCAATAATTTTATCGGCAACGACAATATAATTGCCGCCAATAACCCGAACAACCAAAGAACCATAAACCAGCTAAATTGTTTTAATCTTGGCCGGTTTTTAAAACGTCGCGCCAACAGCGCGTCAAATTTTTTAAACATATTATTTGATTGGTGAGCCATGTTAGTAGCTGGCACCGCTGTGCGCTTTGCCACGAAAGACAAAGTAGCAATAACCGGTGTAGGCCAACACAATCGGCAACATTGGGATAACCCCGACCAACAATAGCGACAGGCCCGGGCCGGATGCCGCCGCCTCGGTAAAGCTATAATGATAGGGGATGATATAGGGGAATATCGATACCGTTAGCCCGATGTAGCCCATTAAGAAAACAAGTTGACTGGCAAAAAATGGCCTTAGCGAATGCAATAATTTGCCCTGGTGTTGGCGATTAAGGTCACGCCAAATCAGCAAGAACAACAGGGCGGTGATGATGGGAATCGGCGCCAAGAAGAAAATATTTGGCAATGAAAACCAACGTGCGGCGATGCTGTCGTTTATCAAGGCGACGCTGATGCTGACCAACAGCATGAACAAACCAACAAACCCTAAAATATAGGAGGCAACACGCCGTGCCCAGGCCTCGGTTTCTTTATCGGTTTTCATAACCAACCATGTCGCGCCCAACAAACAATAACCCGCAACCACCGCCATGCCGGTCAGCATGCTGAAACCATTGGCCCAATCGAATGCCCCGCCAGCAAAATTGCGGCCGTCAACCTTAACCCCCGACACGAACGCGCCAAGAATCAAACCCTGGCAAAAGGCGGCGACCAACGAACCGGCGTGAAAAACATAATCCCAGAATTTTTTGGTTTTGGTTGAAGCCTTGAACCGAAATTCAAAAGCAATGCCACGCAGGATAAGCCCCAGCAACATCATGATAATCGGCATGTAAAAGGCCGGCAAAAGAATAGAATAGGCCAAGGGAAAGGCGACAAACAACCCGCCCGCGCCCAACACCAACCATGTTTCGTTGCTGTCCCAAAATGGCGCAATCGAATTCATCATTTTATTTCGGCATTGGTCGGACGGGGCGAATGGGAATAAAATCCCAACCCCCAAATCAAAACCATCCAGCAAGACATAAAGCAAGACCGCGGTGGCAATCAGCACACCCCAAATTATCGGCAGGTTCAAGACAGCGGAAAAATCAAACATGATGGGCTACCTCTTCTTTTTCTTTTTATTGGTCAGGCCTTGGACAGCCGATGCCTCCAGCCCATGTTGATAAAATTGTTCGGCGTTGTCGACTGGCAAAATACCACGGCCGATTAATTTTAAAATATAATAACTGCCGGCACCAAACACGAAACAATACATAACAACGAAGCACAGCAACGACCACAAGACCTGCGGCGTGGTGATGGCTGGCGACACCGATTGCGCGGTGCGCATGACGCCATATACCGTGAATGGTTGGCGGCCAATCTCGGTAACGAACCAGCCGGCTAATAGCGCGATGAAGCCGGCGGGCATCATAGCCATCCACCAATATTGCAACCACCGCATGGTGAACAACCGCCCGCGCCAATAGGCGATGGCGCTGGTCAAGCCCAGTGCAATCATCAACAGCCCAAGCCCAACCATGATGCGAAATGACCAAAATACCCAGGCGACCGGCGGGCGGTCCTCGGCTGGCACCGATTTTAAGCCCATGACCTTGCCGTCCCAGCTGTGGGTTAAGATAAGGCTCGACAGCCCTGGGATAGAAAACTCGGCATTATTTTTTTCACCCGCTTGGTCGGGCAGGGCGAACAGCCGTAAACCGGCGGGTTGTTCATTTTCCCAAATCCCCTCCATCGCCGCGACCTTTATCGGTTGATGTTTTAGCGTGTTAAGCCCATGCAGGTCGCCAATAACCAATTGCGTCGGCGCGGCAATCGCCAGCATCAGGGTTGAAAGGACGAGCATGGTTTTTGCCTCGACCATATGGCGTTTGTTAAAAAGGTAAAAAGCCGCGACACCACCAACCACCAGCGATACCGAAAGATAGGCGGCGGTTAGCATGTGCGCGAAGCGATAGGGCAGGGACGGGTTGAAAACAATTTGTAGCCAATTGGCGGGGTAAAGCCGGCCGTCGGCCATGGTATCGAACCCTTGCGGGGTTTGCATCCAGCTATTGGCTGATAGAATCCAGAAGGCCGACAATATGGTGCCCAGGGCGACAATCACCGTGGCGGTATAATGCATTCTGCGCGACACGCGGTCGAAACCGAATAACATGATGCCGAGGAACGAAGCCTCCAAGAAGAAGGCGGTCAGAACCTCAAAACCCAACAATGGCCCAATCACATTTGAAATGCGGTCGGCGAATACTGACCAATTGGTGCCAAATTGGTAGGACATAACAACCCCCGATACCACCCCCAGGCCGAAGGCGACGGCGAAAATCTTCACCCAAAATTTATAAAGGTTGAGGTAAACCGGTTTTTTGGTTTTTAACCACAACCCCTCCAACACCGCCAAAAAACTGGCGAGGCCGATGCTCATGGCGGGAAAAACAATATGAAAGCTGACGGTGAAGGCGAATTGAATCCGCGCTAGCAAAAGGGGATCAAACAGGTCATGCAACATAATGGACGTAGCTTAAAGCTGTTTGCTGTTGTTGTCAAGAGTTGTGGGTGGGCTGGCGCGCGAAAGAGTAGAATTGAGGTTGCGTGCCAATGGGTTTTGTTGTAAGTTTTTTGTCGAACAATTTAATGATGAAACCAACATTTTTTTTATCCGAAACCTTTGACGCCACGCCCGACGTGTTGTGGCGTGCCTGGACAGTCGGCGATGAATTAAAAAAATGGTTCGGGCCGGCCGGTGCCGAAATGACCGAATGCAAAATGGATTTGCGCGTTGGCGGCACGATGTTTTACGCCCTGAAATTTGCCGCCGGTAACCACAATGGGCTGTGGAAATTTTTAGAAATCGACCAACCGCATAAATTTGTGTTTTTACAACATTTTGCCGACGCCAATGGCGCACCAGTGCGCCACCCATGGAGCGAGCAATGGCCGATGACGATTCATTCAACCATTGCCTTAACGCAAAAGGGCGATAAAACCACTTGCGATATTACCTGGACACCGCATGAGGCAACCTCGGCGGAAGAAGCCGAATTTGAAGCAGGCCGCCCGTCGATGACGCAGGG
>JASGCL010000033.1:0-9743 GCA_030054115.1 Hydrotalea sp. | reverse complement strand
ACCTTGCCAAGTAGTGAATCAAGCGGTAAATATAAAAGCCGAATGATGCCGTTACTATCACCAAAAAATAAATCATAGTCGATGACGATTAAGGTCTCGCTTACCGATGGGTTGGGCAACCAATTGTTTCAATATGCCGCGGGGTTGGCCCTGTCGAAATATCATGGCGTGCCATTGTGGCTGGACACTAGTTTTTTTGCTGAGGGGGAACATTATAAGCTGGGCAAAACGCGTCGCGCCTACGAATTGCATCATTTTTCTATCTTGGCAAAAAAAACCGGTGTGATGAAGCCGCAAGGCGGTGATGAATTGATTCACGAGCCGCGTGCTTATTTTTTCTACAAGGATTTTTTTTCCAGCCCGCGCAATAGTTTTTTGAAAGGCTATTGGCAATGTTATGGTTACCTGGCCGACATCGGCAAGGAGCTATTGGCCAGCATGACACCGCGAAAAAAAATGCCAGCCGAGGGGGCGCGTTGGTTGGGGGTGGTGCAGGGCATGAAGGGTGACATGAAATCGGGACAGGCGGTTTTCATCCACGTGCGGCGGCAAGATTATGTGAAGGTTGGGGTGGCCTTGCCGGTGGACTATTACCGTGCGGCAATTGCCGAGGTGGCGAAACACGTGGCCAAGCCGTGTTTTTTTGTCTTTGCCGACGACATGGATTGGGCGCGAAAAAACCTGCCGCTAAAAAAACATGAGGTGCGTTATGTCACCACCGGCGCGGCGTGGCAGGATATAACCATCATGAGCCATTGCCACCATGCGATTATTGCCAACAGCAGTTTTTCCTGGTGGGGGGCCTATTTGCTGTGGTTGCGGCGTAATAAGGATTCGCAAACCATGGTTATCATGCCCGATATCAAAAATTGGGCCAACCAAACCATTAGCGCGGAAAGTTTTTTTCTGCCGGCGTGGCGGCAAATAAAAATCAAGCGAACGATTTTTCGCTTTGTCATGGATAAATTTATCGGCAAGTGGCATTATAAATTGTTAGAAAAAATAAAATTATTATCGCGCAAAAGATTCGATACCAAATCAACCGCCAAAAAAATTGCCAGAATAAAAAAACCATGACGATAACAACGCGCCTGATGGGCGGCTTGGGCAACCAATTATTTCAATATGCCGCCGGGCGGATATTGGCGCGGCAACATAAAACCGACCTGTGGTTGGACGATGGTTTTTTGGGCAAGTCGGATAATAATATCACGCGACGTGATTATGAATTATCGCCATTCGCCATCAACATTGCCGGTGTAAAACCATGCCAACCAACCGCGGGCGATGCGGTGGTGGCCGAGGATGATATGAAATCGCCGCAAGAATTATTAACCGCGCCGCGCAATAGCTTCCTTATCGGTTATTGGCAGGGCGCATTTTACCTCAACCATTTGCGCGATGAATTGTTGGAGACAATCGCGCCGCGCAAAACAGGCAATAGCTTGTCGGCGCAAAGCAAAAAAATGTTGGCGATGATGCAAAAAACGACCAGTGTTTTTATTCATATTCGGCGTGGCGATTATGCCCAATTGCGGTCGGCAAATAAATTTCACGGGCTGTTGCCGCTGGGTTATTACCAACGGGCGATAAAAATCATGCAACAGCAATTGCCCAACGCCACGTTTTTTATTTTTTCAGACGACCCGGCATGGGTCAAACAAAACCTGCCAATAAACAATTCGCGAAAAAATTCACAAACTATTTATGTCGACCATAACCAGGGGCAGGATTCTTGGCAAGATTTGATATTGATGAGCCATTGCAAACACGCGATTATCGCCAACAGCAGTTTTTCTTTTTGGGGTGCGTATTTATTGTGGTTGCGGCATCAGCGTAATCGCCCGCATATTATTGCGCCCAAGCAATGGTTTAGGCAAAAAAATATCGATACCGCCCGGTGGTTTCCGCCCGATTGGCAATTGTTGCCGGCGCAACGGCGATCGTGGTTGGCGGGGTTTTATCGCCCGCTTTCTAGTCTGTGGCGGCTCTTGAAAAAAACACGCCATCGTCTTATATCGGAAAAAGATGGATAACAAACAAACCTTCGCGATTGACGGCATGCACTGCGCGGCCTGCGTCGAAAAAATTACCACGGCGATGGGTGGCGAATCGGGGGCGCAGGTTTCATTGACGCCGCCGCGCTTGACCATCAGCGGCGCGACACCGCTTGCAATATTGCAACAAAAAATAAAAAATGCCGGGGCGCGTTATGGCTTGCGCCCGCGCACCGCGGCGGAGGTGCGAACCGACAGCATGCCCGCATCAACCATGGGGCAAGACCATAATCACGCCGCCCTGGCGGGCAATGTAACTGGCAATGGGGTGGGCGGGGAAGACAACCGCACGTGGTTGCAAACCTACTACCCATTGTTGTTGATTGTCGCGGCGATTTCGATTGTTTCCCTAAAAAATATTGGCGGCATGGTCGGTGGGGATGGCTGGCGGCAAGCAATAATAAATTGGATGGTGAATTTTGAAGCCGGTTTTTTCCTGGTGTTTGGGTTGTTTAAACTGCTGGATATTAAGGGGTTCGCCACGGCCTATGCCACCTACGACCTGCTGGCCGGTAAATGGTTGGCCTATGGTTTTATCTACCCGTTTTTGGAATTGGCCTTGGGGTTTATGTTTTTGTTTCATTACCAATTAACCATCGCCTTTTACGCGGCGATTCTGCTGATGGGTTTCAGCTCGCTCGGCGTGATTCGCGCCCTTATGAAAAAACAACAGATCCGTTGCGCCTGCCTTGGCACCGCGCTTAACCTGCCGATGACGTCGATTACCCTGGTCGAGGATTTGGCGATGGTGGCGATGGCCGCCATCATGCTGGCAATCGGCGCGGTATAATAAACGCGCCGCAACGATAATGTTTCGTTTATGTTTGGTAACGGCAATCGGCGACCGGCCATTGCCCGATTATTTACAATTTTTGCGGGCCGTTGCGCGCGGCGGGGTTGATTGCGTCGAATGGCGCGAAAAACATCAGGCGATGGAAAAAACCGACCAGGCGCGGGCGATAAAAAAACTGCTTGATGAATTGCATGTGCCGTTCCTGATTAACGATTACCCCGATATCGCCCAGGCGATAGACGCCAGCGGCGTGCATTTGGGTAACAGCGACATGGCGGTTGATTCTGCGCGGACTCTGCTGGGCCCAAATAAAACCATTGGCATGTCGATAGAAAGCGAACAGGACATGGCGCGGGCAATTGGCAACTCGGCGATAAATTACGTAACCGCCAGCGCGGTGTTTGCCAGCCATAACAAAACCGACACGAAAAAAATTTGGGGCATTGATGGGTTAAAAAAACTAGCGGCGCAGGCTGGCGCGACTCCATCGCCAAAACCCATCACGGCAATTGGCGGCATCACGCTGGATAATGTTGGCGATGTCATGGCGACCGGCGTTTATGGCGTGGCGGTTATCGGCGCGTTGCACGATTCGCCCGACCCCGAAACCACCGCCAGGGTATTTCGCCGTATTATTGATAATAGCAAGCAGTAGGCGACGAAATTATTATTTTGCCGTGGCAAGGACGCCAATTGCTATCAGGGGTATTGAGCCCAGCACAAGCCAGGTGGCGCTAGACATCTGTCCATCCTTTTCCATGCACCCAGTTTGGGTTAAAGCAAAAGCAAGCAATACAACCATAAGTTTTTTCTTTGTATTTTTCATACTGCTGTCTTGCTAAAAAAGCAAATATAGTCAAAGGCTGGGGCGTGTTATGCCTGCGGTTACGCACGGCGAGGGAAAAATTTATATTTTTATACTTGTGGGGGAGGTTGAGGAGAGGTAGCGCATGGTCGAACTTTCAATAGACAGGTCTTTATAAATTCTTTATAAGGGCTCATGCAAAAAAATTTATTGGCAGAGATTAAAAACGCGGTCGGGGCGATTCGCGCACAAAAACCGCTTATCCTCAACCTGACCAATGTTGTTACAATGGATTTCATGGCCAATGCCCTGCTGGCGCTGGGTTCTGCACCATTGATGAGTGTCGCCGATGACGAAATGCCCGAGCTGGTAACTATTTCGGCGGCGGTGAATATCAACATCGGCACGCTGGACGCCGCATTTGTCGCCCGCGCCATCACGGCGGCAAGATTGGCGGCGGGGAAAATTCCTGTCGTCCTTGACCCGGTGGGGGCGGGGGCCAGCGCGTTGCGCACCACGTCAGCGGCAAAAATATTTAACCTGGCCAACATGGTGCGCGGCAATGGCTCGGAAATTATGGCCTTAGGAAATGAATTAGGGAATCATTTGGGAAATGAATTGGGAAATCATTTGGTTGGCATGGCGGGCGATGGAAAAGAATCGCCGCAATCGCGTGGCGTGGAATCAACCATCGCCGCGCTTGACGCCAAAACCACCGCCATCAATTTGGCGAAACCAAATAAAAAAATAATTATTGTCAGTGGCAAGGAAGATGTCATCACCGATGGTTCTGCGGTTGCGACCTGCGGCTTTGGCGCGGCATTAATGACATCCGTTACCGGCATGGGTTGCGTGTTGACGGCGGTGGTGGCGGCCTTCGCCAGCGTCGCCAACAAGGGCAATAATAAGCCTGATTATTTTCAATCAGCAATCCTTGCCACCAATTTTTTTGCACTGGTTGGTCAAGTTGCCGCGATGACAGAAAAAAACCCCGGTGGTTTTAAAACGGCCTTTATCGACGGCCTCCACACCCCCGATTGGCAAAGGATGGCGGAGATTATCGATGCGGCATAAGGTTCTCTCCATCGCCGGCCTTGACCCCTCGGGCGGGGCCGGCCTATTGGCCGATGTTAAAACCTTTTCGGCACTGGGTTGTTACGGCATGGCGGTGGTGACCGCCATCACCGCGCAAAACACCATGGGGGTCAGCGGCGTGTTCAAGGTTGAAACCCACGCGATTGTCGCGCAATTGGAATCCATCCTTGACGATATTACGCCCGATGCGATTAAAATCGGCATGTTGTTCGATGAAGAAATTATTACCGCCGTGGCGGCGGTGTTAAAAAAACACTTGGCAAAAAATGCGGCACAAAAAAATGGCGCAAAAAATTTTTCCATCGTGCTCGACCCGGTGATGATGGCGAAAAGCGGCGATGCCTTGCTCCAGCCCTCGGCCATCAAGGCATTGCGCGATGTCTTAATCCCCCTGACTGATATCATCACCCCCAACCTGCGCGAGGCCGAGGCCTTGCTGGCAAGCGACGACCCCATCACCCACGACACCATGGCGGCGCGGGCGCGCGACCTGTTACAATTAGGTAGCAAATCGGTGCTGTTAAAGGGTGGGCATTTAATTGGCGATGTCGCCGATGATTATTATATCATGGGTAACGACGGCGGTTTATGGTTGCCGGGGCGGCGTATTGATACAAAAAACACCCATGGCACGGGTTGTACCTTGTCGTCGGCGATTGCCAGCGGCCTGGCACGCGGGTTGGATATGCCGGCCGCTTGCCAAGCGGCAAAAAAATACCTGACCGGCGCGTTATTGGCGGTGGAAAAAAAATCGGTGGGTGGCGGTGCGGGGCCACTCCACCATTTTTATGAAATATGGAAAAAATAATTTTAAAAATAGCCCAATAACTGCTATATCTTTAATAGAAATCTGTTGAATTTATAAACTTATGACTTGACAGATGTGGCAAATAATGGAAGTAATGCTTCATACACCTTTACAGGGGAAGACACAGGCTATATAATAGCCACCATATAATAATTATTGAGGACTGAGGAGTTAATACAATAATGGCAAAGCACGAACAAGGATTTAAAATCGCGGCGATGGGTCGATATTTGCCCAAACGTTGTGTCATGTCCAAGGATATTGATAAGATGGCCGGCATGGCCGAGGGCTATACCGAGGAACGCACACACATTCACCAACGTTATTGGGTGTCGGAGGGGGAAACAACCCTCTCGATGGCCAAGGCCGCTTCGGAGGAAGCCCTGGCCAAGGCCAAATTGACAATCGACGATATCGATTGCGTTATCAACGCCGGTGTGTTGGTGCCACAGATTATTCCTTCGACCTCGTCGCTTTTGCTTTATGAATTTGGCACATCGAAACAAGATTGCTTCGACGTGGATTGCACCTGCTTGAGTTTTGTCAAGGCGTTGGATATTGCCGATTCGTTGGCACAGACCAAGGATTACAAACATATTTTAATTTTCACCAGCGAAATTGCCTCCTATGGCATTCAAGATGGCCACCACGATGTCAAAAGCCTGTTCGGCGATGGCGCGGTGGCGATGATTTTGACCAAGGAAAAGGGCGCGAAATCGCATGTCATGGGGTCGGTGTTTCAAGCCTTCCCCGATGGCGGCGCATTTAGCCAGGTGCGTGGCGGCGGCACCCGCACCCACCCCAAGGCCAATCGCGGCAATCTGCCCGAATTGAACTCTTACGATTTTGAAATGCAGGGGCCAAAAGTTTTTAAGGTGGCGAGCAAAAACTTCCCCAGCTTTATGAAATCGGTGTTGGAAAAAGCCAATGTGAAGATGGAAGATATCGATTATATCATCCCGCACCAGGCGAGTTATCAATCGATTATTCAAATCCAACGTCGGTTGGGCGTGAATGATAATAAGGTGATGCGCACCATTGAAAATTACGGCAACCAAGTGTCGGTTTCCATTCCCAATGCTTTTTACGATTTGTTTTCCTCCGGGCAATTAAAATCGGGCGACAAGGTTATGTTCCTTGGCGCGGCGGCCGGTTTGGTGCTTGGCGCGGTTGTTTTGCAATATTAATTTATTGTTAGGGAATTGTTGGGTTGAGGGCTCATAACATAATATGAAAAAAAATCTTACATTTGTTTTGCTGGGCGCGGTGTTGGCGTGGCTTATTCCCATGGCGGTCAGCTTCTTCATGGTTGACCCATCAACCACACCCCATACTTACTTGCCGAATATCTATGTTTTTAAGGCAGTGATGTTTTTGTTGGCGTCGGGCACGGCGTGGTTTTTTTATAAAAAACTGCAGGCGAAAAAATCGTTGGATATTAATGTCGCCCATGTGTTTTTGGCGGTGTCGGTTGTGCTCGACATGGCCCTGTTGGTGTCGGTGTTTAAAATGCCGTTGTTTGTTTGGTTGACCATGGTGTTTCCTTGCTACCCCATTGCTTTTTATGGGCTTTATTTTTTTCTGAAAAGAAAAAAATAAGCTTGAGAGGCGTAAAGTATATTTATCTGGGGCAACCATGAAAATGAAAAAAAGCACCGAAAAAAAAATTAACAAAGACATCAAATTTGTTTTGCTGGGCGCGGTGTTGGCGTGGGTTATTCCAACGGTGGTGACTTTTTTTATAAAAAGTTCATCGCCTATCGATAATATTATCAATATTTATAGCGTGACGTCGGTCTTGTTGGCGGGTGGCACAGCATATGTTTTTTATAAAACATTACAGGCAAAAAGCTTGTTGGATATTAAGGTCGCCCATGTGTTTTTGGCGGTATCGGTTGGGCTCGACCTGATACTATTTGTTTTGATGTTGCACGAGTCATTTAAAATTTGGTTGAAGTATTTTTTTCCCATTTACCCGATAGCTTTCTATGGCGTTTATGGTCTTGCGAATAGAGGAAAACACGGCAAGGGCAATGACAAGGACACGGACAGGGTAAGAAGGACTTATCATTCTTTGTGGCCTTGGTTGGGCAATTGGGGCGGGCGTCATAATAGCGACGGCAGGGATGGCGATGGCGGCGGCGATGGCGGCGGCGGCGGGGATGGCGGCGGCGGCGGCGGGGATTAACATTTGGTGTCGTGCAATTATCGCGACCATTAATTGCTGGCTGTCACAACAAGTAAAGACAATTTTTGCAAAAGACCAGAATAATATGTTGGCCGGCAAAAAATAAGATATAATGATGGCGGGACCTGCGGCACGGCTTACCCCCTTGTGGCGGTTAATTATTATCGTGATAACAAAACAACAGCAAGAAATACCAAGCGAGGAAATGATGTTAACTTTTGTAGGGGCGTGGATATTATTGAGCGCGGTTATCTTGTTGGCAATTTTTAAAGTGCCGATGATGGTTTTTCTGTTAATCGTTTTACCCTTTTGGGCGGTGGTCTGCACCGGATTTTATTTTTTGCTAAAAGAGTAAAAATAGGCTAGTTTGCGCCTGTGTTAAAAGTCAAATTTTACCAGGCGGGTTTTTGCAAACACCCCGAATGCGTTATCAGTGGCCATGTGAATTGGCGGTCGTTAAAAAATGTGGCGACGCCGATGGTTTGCACCCTTATCAACCACCCCAAACATGGTTACATGTTGTTCGATGTTGGTTACAGCGATAATTTTTTTAAGGCCTCTGACCATTTTCCCTATAAATTTTATCAAATGGCGACGCCGGTGACGGTGGAGGCAACCTTGGTCGATTTGTTACGGCGCGATAACATTGACCCGGCCGATATAAAATACGTGTTCATTTCGCATTTCCACGCCGACCATATTTCGGCGATCGACGATTTCCCGAAAGCCACCATCATCACGTCGCAGGCGGCCTATGATTACAGCAAGGCCGTGCAAGGTTTCAAAGCAGTGCGCAAGGGGATATTGCCGCAATTGATGACGTTGTTTAAGAATCGCAAGTTCCAATTTATCGAGGATAAGCAAAAAATTAAGGGGCATAAGAAACTTTTTAATTTTATAACCCACGATGTTTTTGGCGATGGCGCGGTGGTGGCCACGTCGTTGCCCGGCCATGCGCGCGGCCAGCATGGTTTGTATTTGGACGACACCAACAAAAAGAAAATTTTTTTGGTTGCCGACGCGACGTGGCTTCTGCCGTCATTGGCGGCGGATAGCCTGCCCCTGCCGATAATTGCCATGGTCAGCGATAACCACCCGCAATATATTAAAACATTCCACCGATTGCATGATTTTTACCATGACAACCGCGACGTGCAATTGGTGCCGTGCCATTGCCAGGAAACATTTGATAAAGTTACAAAATCATAAGTAGAAATATAATCTTTTTTCTTGACATAAATAGTTTTTTTATGCTAGATAGAAACCATTATGAAAAAACTATATATCCTAATATCGGCTATTGCAATTATCGGCATTTTGTGGGTAATTGTCCCAATGGTCATCAACGATGTGAAGGAACCGGATTTCACGGTCCTGCGATCTGAAAAAAACATTCAACTGCGGCAATATGCGCCCTATATTGTGGCGGAGGTTACGGTCAGCGGCGACCGCCGCGCCGCGGCCAGTGCCGGTTTTCGCTTAATCGCCGATTATATTTTTGGCGGCAACAAGGCGAAAAACACCGCCGGTTCGGAAAAGGTGGCCCAGAAAATAGCTATGACCGCGCCGGTTATTCAACAACCGACCAGTCAAAAAATCGCCATGACCGCGCCGGTTATTCAACAATTAAATGATGCCGATAAATGGACAGTGCAATTTGTCATGCCGAAAGAATACACCATGGCGACATTGCCGACGCCGAACAACGCGGCGGTGGAATTGAAACCGGTGCCGGCCAAAAAATGGGCGGTGATAAAATTTTCTGGATCATGGAGCGATAGCAACCTGGCCAAGAAACTTGATGTGTTGATGCAATATGTCAACGAAAACAAATTGCAAACGGTGGGCGCGCCGCGCACCGCCTTCTATAATGCGCCATGGACATTACCGCCATTGCGCCGCAATGAGGTGATGGTGGAGGTGAAGTAACTTCCTAACAACGGGGCGCATTAATGTTTATTTGGTGATGTGCTTTGGCACATCACGGCGCCATGGAC
>JASGCL010000032.1 GCA_030054115.1 Hydrotalea sp. | reverse complement strand
CCGTGGTTCCAGCTCGCTCGGGTTTTTATCGCCCCGGCCCAAGCCAACGGCTTAAGTTTATAGATAAGAAAATAAAAAGTGGGAGCAAGAGACTTAAATTTATATAGATATTTTGATAAACCTATTGCAGATTTAAAATCTCAAGGACGAGAATCGGCAATGGGCTTTACGCCTTTACGTTTGACTGGTGCAGAAATTTTGCGCAAAGATGGAAACGACCAAAGGGAAGCTAATTATTTGAACTTTTATAGTTTTAGATTATTTAAAAAATCTCTTTATGACTTTTTTGAAATTACAGATAATGAAGTCATATTTAGCAGACAATGGGAAGCTGAATTAGAAAAATCATTTTTAATTGAAGCAGAGAAATTAAAAAATCATCAAATTTATATTTTGTCGCTGACCACCCAAAAGCCAGATGATTTAAAAAATCCTTTAATTAGTGAATATTGTAAAATTGAAAACACTCCATCTAATTATGAGGAAATTCTAAAACGGACACTACATTACAATCTTTATTCTGATATTGAATCTTATGATGGGACAGACATTACATCGATGTATATAGAGCAAAGGGAGAATGCTATGTTTACCGAGGTAAGATTTTTCTCTAGGGTGGCTTATAAGGGCGATAAGTATCTTATACCTATTCTTAAAAAATTTTTTTATGACGATAAAAATATTGGCAGAGCAAAACAGATATCTATAAATTTAATATATTTTTTAAAGATTCTGTCATTTGTTTGCAAGGATAGAAAATTTGCATCAGAGCAGGAATATCGTGTAGTGACCATCGTTAATAAAAATAAAAGAATAGAACTTATGAATAGGCTAAAAAAAAATCTCAATTTGTTTGATTATTATTTTAAAATTCACAAAAATATATTTAAGAATGATCATCAAATGACAAGGCAAGGGCTAGAGCAAGCCACTGCTAAATTAGAAAAAGCAAACAAGCTTTTTCTTGACAAAATGATAGCGCAAGATTTTTCAAATGATCAAATGAGGAGAGAAAAAGAGCATTATAATTTAACAAGCAATAAGATAGATGTATGCGCTATAAGGAAAGGGCTGAAGCAATGTATTTTGGAACATGAATATGACAATTATTTTTACATACCAGTTCGTGAAGCGCGACAAATACTAGGGCTTAATATAGATATTTCTACTGCTTCCTAGGCTTCGCCAATTGGCTGTTGTAACGGCCATAGGCAAAATAAATAACCAAGCCAAGCAATAACCACATGGCAAACCGCCACCACGTCAGGGCGGGCAGGGCGAGCATCAAGGCGAAGGACGCCACCGCCCCCAGCACCGAACCGGCAATCCCCAGCGGGTTTTTAAACGGCCGTGGTAATGTCGGGTGGGTCAACCGCAATAACACAACGCTTAAACAAACCAGCAGGAACGCCGCCAGCGTGCCGATGTTGATGAGCTCCGACAATTCGGTTAAGGGAAAAAACCCAGCAATCAGCGCGGCGATGATACCAACGCCGGTGATGATGATGCGCGGCACCTTGGCCTTGGGGTTGACCGCGCTTAAACCCACCGGTAATAAACCATCGCGCGCAATGGCATAGATAAGCCGTGTCGCGCCATAGAACATCACCAAAATAACACTGGTGATGCCGGCCAGCGCACCAATCGAAATAACCGACGCCGCCCAGGGCAGGCCGATTTTTTGCAAAGCATAGGCAACCGGCGCGGCGACACCTAATTCTTTATATGGCACCAGGCTGGTTAAAAGGGCGGTAACAATAATATAGGCGACGGTGCAAACGGCCAAGGAACATAAAATACCAATCGGCATATTGCGTTGCGGGTTTTTGGTTTCGTTGGCCGCGGTCGACACGGCGTCAAACCCGATGTAAGAAAAAAACACAATCGCCGCCCCCGGGATAATCCCAACCGGCAGGCCCTGTGCGTCATGGCCAAACCAGCCATAGGGCATGAATGGATGCCAATTGGCGGCGTCAATATGGAACAGGGCAATCACAATAAAAAGAACAATAACCAGCAATTTGATAAAAACAATCCCGCCGTTTAACCGCGCGCTGTGCTTAACCCCGCTGTTCAATAGCATCATAATGGCCAGCACGATAAGCACCGCTGGCAGGTTGATAAACCCGCCCTCGCGCCAAGATTTCGCCAAATAGTCCGGCAGGGTGAAACCAAGGTTTTGTAATATATTTTGCACATAACCTGACCAGCCGATAGAAACCGTCGGCACCGCCAGCACATATTCCAACAGCAAATCCCAGCCGATGATCCAGGCGACTAACTCGCCGATGGTGGCATAGGCGTAGCTGTAGGCACTGCCCGACCCGCCAATGGCCGAGGCTAGCTCGGCATAGGCCAGGGCGGCCAGGGCGCAAATCGCGCCCGCCAGGATGAAGGATATAATAAGGGCGGGGCCAGCCTGGTTGGCGGCGGCAATGCCGGTTAGGACAAAAATACCGGTGCCGATGATGCCGCCAATCCCCAGCAGGGTCAGGTCAAACCCGCCCAACACGCGTTTTAAATTATTGCCCTTTTCGGCCGCGCCAATTTTCTTGGTACGGCTAAGGCTTTTAACAAAAGAAGATTTCGGCGAAGATTTTACCATGGTTTGTCCCAACCTTTACCTTATAACCTTGTTCGTTTTGGCAAGCAAGCTGTTGTAACGGCCGTAGGCAAAATAAATAACCAAGCCGACCGCCAGCCAAATCAAAAACCTTGTCCACGTAAGACCCGGCAGGCCGAGCATCAAGCCGAAGGACGCGACCGCGCCGAGCAACGCGCCGATAGAACCCAATGGGTTTTTGAACGGGCGATGTAAATTCGGCTGGGTGCGGCGCAAGATGGCGACATTGATACCGACCAAGGTGAAGGCCGCCAGCGTGCCAATGTTGACTAGCTCGGCCAGTTCGTGAAGCGGGAAAAAACCGGCGACAAGCGCGCTGGCGATACCGATGGTGGTGATGATGCGACGTGGTACCTTGGCCTTGGGGTGGACCTTAGCAAACCCGACCGGCAACAACCCATCACGCGACATGGCATAGACCAAGCGGGTGGCACCGTAATACATGACCAACACGACGCTGGTGATGCCGGCTATCGCGCCGAGCGAAATAATTGCCGCGCCCCAGGGCAAACCAATTTTTTGTAAGGCGAAGGCGACCGGCGCCGCGACCCCCAATTCTTTGTAGGAGACAATCCCCGTCAACAAGCCCGACACCGCGATATAAAGTATGGTGCAGACGATTAAGGAGACGATAATGCCAATCGGCAAATTACGTTGTGGTTTTTTGGTTTCGTTGGCCGCGGTGGAAACGGCGTCAAACCCAATGTAAGAGAAGAAAACAATCGCCGCCCCGGGGATAATTCCGACCGGCAGGCCCTTGGCGTCGTGGCCAAACCAGCCATAGGGCATGAATGGATGCCAATTGGCGGGGTTGATGTAAAACACGGCGATGGCAATGAATATCAAAATCGCGGCTAGCTTGATAAAAACAATCGCGCGGTTGGTGCGTGCGCTGTGGCTGACGCCGGCGTTTAATATAAACATCATGACCAGGATAACCGCCGCCGCCGGCAGGTTAACCAACCCGCCATCGCGCAATGATTTTCCCAAAGCATCCGGTATGGCAAAGCCGATATTTTGCATGATGTTTTGGAAATAACCCGACCAGCCAATCGCCACGGTCGGCACAATAATGACATATTCCAACACCAAATCCCAACCGATAATCCAGGCAATTAGTTCGCCCATGCTGGCGTAGGAATAGCTGTAGGCACTGCCCGAACCGCCGATGGTCGAGGCCAATTCGGCGTAGGATAGAGAGGCGAGGCCGGCCACCACCCCCGCCAACACAAATGATAAAACCAATGCAGGGCCGGCTTGGTTAGCGGCGGCGATGCCGGTTAAAACAAATATACCGGTGCCGATGATACCACCGATGCCGAGTAACGTTAAGTCAAACGCGCCGAGCGCACGATTTAATTCGGTGCCTTTTTCTTCGACGCCAATTTTTTTGGTTCGGCCCAAAAGGCCTTTTAACATGTTGCAACAATTTGTTATCATAATTTTCCTCCTTTAGAAAAAGTTCCCTAACCCACCCACCACAATTTTTTAATTTTAGGATGAATTAATAGCGAGCGCAAACGCAATCAGCCGACAACCACTTATTTTGGTCAAACCTGTCTGCCAGAGCTAATTTTTTTTAGATGATGGCGTGTGCGTCACAACTAAAAAGCTACAAAAAATATTATTTTTTCGCTAACTTGCATTGTGCGAAATTTTTATAACAATGTTGTTGAGATATTGGCGGCGCAGAGCATGACGTTGCTGGCGCCGCTGTTCATGGCTTTTGGCATTATTGTTTATTATCAATTGCCGTTTGAACCATGGTTGCCGGCCATGGTGGTGGGGTTGGTTATGTGGGGCATCATGGCCATGATGTTGCGGCGCAAAAATATCTTTGTCTTGGTGGTGGCGGGCTGGTGGCTGTTGTTCGGCCTTGCCCTATCGGGGTGGCATGGTTATTTTCAAAAACAATATGATATTGCGCCCGACTTACGCGCTGATATTTTTTCCATCAAGTTTTTGCGTGGCCAAGTGTCGTCGTTGGAAAGCAGTAACAGCGACCACCGGGTGGTGATATTCAAGGTAACCGAGGTTGATGACGCGCCCACCAAGCCGTTTTTGGTGCGCCTGACCGACCCGCGAAAACTATTGGGGGAGGATTCTTTCCAAGGCAATGTTCTGCCGCTGGCTTGCGACATGACGATTAAGGCACAGCTTTTTCCCTTGCCGCTTAAATCGTCGCTTAATAGTTACGATTTGGGGCGCGATTGGTATTTTCATGGTTACCGCGCCGGCGGGCAATTGTTGGCGACACCATTGGTTGATGGCCTGTGCGATGTGGCGAACAGCACATCACTTGGCCAAAAAATAAAAAATGATATTATTAAAAACTACCCGCCCGATGCCGGCGGCATGGTGTTGGCGATGATAACCGGCGATAGGTCGGGGATAAGCTCTGCCCTGATGGAGCAATATCGGCAAAGCGGGCTGATACATTTGATTTCGATTTCGGGGGTGCATATGGGGTTGATTGCCGGCATGGCGTTTTTGTTGTTGCGGTGGGGGTTGTTGTTGGTGCGGCCAAATGGCGATGGTTATTTGTTTAAAAAAATTGCCGCCGCCGGCGCGATGGGCATCACAATTTTTTATTTTCTGTTGGCGGATTACAGCTCGGCCTCGCTCCGCGCCGCCCTCACCACCGTGGTGGCCTTTGTTGGGGTAATGTTGGGGCGACGCGCGATATCGCTTGAGAACCTGGCGATATCGATGTTGTTGGTGCTGTGCTATCGGTCGTGCGATTTGTTTAACCCGGGGTTTCAATTATCATTTTCGGCGATGTTGGTGTTGGTTGGCATTTATGAAAAATTTTGGCAACCGATGCTGGTCGAGATTGAGGCCGGCATTTTTTTTCGCCAAAAACCCATCAGCAACGACATGGTAATTTTTGTCGGCCAAGCGGCGACAACCAAAAAACCGCCACCGACATTATTTAAAAAACTTCAGGTATTTATATTCGCCCTGTTGGTCAGCGGCACGATGATAAGCATCGCCGCCCTGCCGATTAGTTTGTTTCATTTTCATCAATCGAGCTTGTTTGGCATTGTCGCCAACATGGCGGCGATTCCGCTGATGGATAGTTTGGCGATGCCGTTGCTGTTTATCAAGGTTCTGCTGTTGCCGATTACCAGCCACCTTGGCGCATTTTACCCGCTTGATTTTTTGATAACCAAAATTTTTCAATCGTTGAATTGGATGGCGGAGAACCTGCATGGTTCGGCAACCTACCTTATCCGTGGTGGGCAATTTGGTCGCGGCGCGTTGTTTTTTTACGGCCTGGCGTTTTATTTATTTGTCGTCGGTGGCGCGGGGTTAAAAAAGATTTCTTACATCGCCCTTTCATTATTTTTATTATTGGCGGTGGCGGCGCCGCAACCATGGTTGGTGGTGGCGGGGTTGGAACCCGGCGGTCGCCCCAAATGGCTCGCCCGAGTCGATAGCAACGATAGGACAGGCACAGATTGGGTCAGCCCGTTTGGTAATTCGTTTGTCCGGCGTTTATGGATGCAGGAATATGGCATCGACAATTTGGAAAAATCACCGCCGCCGCCCAGCGTTTGTTCGCGCGATATGTGCCAGATGGTCTGGCCATATCATGGTGGGCAAAAATTTACGGCGACGATATTGGGCGGCAACCAAGCCGCAGGCAAGGATGGCGATGAGATTATGAACAGCCCGCTTGTGAAAAGCCTGTGCGCGGCGAGCGACATTATTATCGGCCAGGATGATACGCCCAAGATGCGGGCGGTAAAAAAAACCTGTCCGGAGAAAATCGTTACCAAGAATGCCAGCGACGATACCGCGACGCTGGTGATTAGCCCGCTATATGGGTTTTCGCTGGCGCGTGCCCTGGCGCTGCAATCGCCGATTATTTTCCCGCTTATCGACCGCATAACATTGCGGCCACGGCCATGGGTTATGGCGGCCATGCGGCCGGGCGCCGCGCCAACCCCAGATAATCAACCAAGCGACCAACTGGACAAGCAGGATAAGCAGGATAAGAACGACAACGACCCCGCGCCATAATCGTTGTAGACAAAAATCAACCCTCGGCCATTTAACCAAGCCCTGCCAAGCCTTAATTGGCAGGCGATGATTTATGTGCTAAGCACGGGGAACCATGGTGGTGGAGATATTGCATGTATAAATTGATGAGAAAATTTTTGTTATTATCATTGATTGGGCTGGGGGGTTTAATGGCGGCCTGCGCCAGCGTGCCAGACGCCGGTGACGGGTTTTATAGCCACGGGCTGGAAACCATGAACAACAACGACCCCGAAACGGGTTTGGAATATAAGGATGTGGTGTTGCTGTTCGATGAAGCCATCCGCCTGAAGCCCAATGATTACAGGGCGTTGGTGCGGCGCGGCGATGTTGCCATGCAATATCGGCAATTTAATGATGCCGCGGTTTATTATGGCCGGGCGATAGCGGTGAAACCAAAAAATTACGATATTTATAACAAACGGGGCGAGGCCTATTTCCGCTTGGCGAAATACCAACCGGCGATGGTTGATTTTCAACGCGCCCTGACGTTGAACCCGGGTGATGCCACCGCGCCGTTAAATTTATGTTATTTGTTTGTCGCGGCGCGGCAATTTAAAAATGCTGGCCGTTATTGCGACCGCGTGTTGGCCATCGAACCCGGCAACCCCTATGCCGCTCAGTTAAAATCGATGATGGCTAAGGGGCGCGGGCAATAGGCGCGCAATAGTTTTTTTTAAGCTTTGTCATTCCCCATGCCACCGCCGCCCGGGGTGTGGATGGTGAAAATATCCCCGGCCTGCAATATGCGGGTGTCGGTCGCGGTCATTTTATCGATAGTACCATCGGCGCGCGTGACGTGGTTTTCGCCAACCCGACCATCGGGCCCACCGCCCAGGCCAAACGGCGGCACGACGCGGTGGTTCGCCAAGATATTCAACGTCATGCTTTCCAAAAACAATAGGCGTTTTGTAAAACCATTGCCGCCGGTGTGAATGTCACGCGGGTGCTCTTCGCCTCGGCTGTCGTCGCCAGCCACCTTTCGCCCGCCGCCACTGCCACGGCGGATGGCATATTCCAAAATTCTTATCGGGAATCTTGCCTCCATAATTTCGGGGTCGGTCATGCGTGAATTGGTCATATGGCTATGCACCGCGTCGGCGCCATGGAATTTTTTGCCGTTTAATTTTTGCCCGGCACCAGTGCCACCGGCGATGGTTTCGTAATATTGATATTGGTCATTGCCAAAGGTCAAATTATTCATCGTCCCTTGGCAGGCGGCCATTACCCCCATCGCACCATAGAGGCAATCGGCTATCACCTGGCTGGTTTCGACGTTACCGGCCACCACCGCCGATGGATATTGCGGGCGGAGCATGCAATTGTCTGGCAGGATGATGCGAATCGGCGCGAGGCAACCTTCGTTCATCGGGATATTTTTATCGACCAGCGTGCGAAACACATAAAGCAAAACCGATTTGACAATCGCAAAGGGCGCGTTAAAATTATTTTCTTGCGGCGGCGATGTGCCGGTGAAATCGACCGTGGCGATTTGCTTGGTGTGGTCGATGGTCAGGGACAAGCTTATCACCGCGCCGTTGTCCATGCGGTATGAAAAATGCCCGTCGCGCAATTGGCCGATGGCTTTTTTAACCTCGGCCTCGGCCTGGGATTTCATAAAATTCATGTAGGCAACAGTGGTCGCACGGCCATGCTCGGCGCAGGTTTTTATCAATTCGGCGATGCCGGTGTTGTTGGCGGCCAATTGCGCATGGATGTCAGAAAAATTTTGCCCAAGGTTGCGCACCGGATAGGGATGATTGGTCAGCAACGCCGTCAAGGCCTCGCCCTGCAATGTGCCATTTTTTACCAGGTGAAAATAATCGATAAGGATACCCTCCTCGCTAATATGTTTGGAATGGGCCGACATTGACCCGGGGCTGATACCGCCGATGTCGGTGTGGTGGCCGCGCGACGCGACAAAAAATGTCAATGCGCCGTCGACAAACACCGGGCTGATAACCGTTAAATCCGGCAGGTGCGTGCCGCCGTGATAGGGGCTGTTGGTCAGGAAACTATCGTCCTTATTAAATATAATATTTTTTTCTTGGGTGTGATGGATAAGATGCCGCACGCTGTCGGCCATGCTACCCAAATGCACCGGAATATGCGGCGCGTTGGCGATAAGGTCGCCGCTGGCGTCAAATATCGCGCAGGAAAAATCCAAGCGTTCCTTGATATTGACCGAGAAGGCGGTGTTGCGCAAGGTCTCGCCCATCTGCTCGGCCATTGCCATGAATCGATTGTTGAAAACCTCGAGCAATATCGGGTCGGGGGTTTTCAGGTTTTTTTCTCCGCCGTTATCGCGCGCCACGTGATTTGTTTTTTTATCGGCGGTTTCTTGGGTCAGCAGGAGGCTGTGGTTTTTTAATAAGGTTACCGCCCAACCTTCGGCGATAAAATTGGTGCTGATGGATTCGGTGATGATGGCCGGGCCGATGATTTTTTTGCCGGCCATTATTGCGTGCCGCGCGATAATGGGAATATCTTGCCATTTGCCGGCGACAAACACCCGCGCGTTTTTTTGGGGGGCGTCGTCATGCTTTGCTTCATCATCGATATGGTTATCATCAACATCTAACCCCAGGGCGGGGTTATGGCCGCGCAATGTCACGGTGACAATATCGACCATTAATTTTTCCGCCGTTACATCTTGGGTGAAGCCGAATTTTTGTTGATGCAGGTTTTGAAATTGCGCAAAAATTTTCTGCACCGCCGTATCGTTCGACAACATATTTGGCGTGAAGGCAAGGGGCAGGGCGACATCTGACCCATGGTAACGGCAATGCAAATGGTAGTGATGTTCGCGCGGCGTGATATGTTGCGCCGCCAATTCGGCGGTGGCCTCGGCCAGTAATTTGTTGGTGGCTGTTAATAGCGATGGCAAATTTTCCGCCCGCAACGCCACCCCCAATGTTTGTTCGCGCGCCGCCATGACGCCGGCCATGCCGATGCCCAGGGCCGACAACACCCCCGCCAAGGGATGCAATAAGATATTGCGCAACCCCAATTGTTCGGCGATGGCGCAAACATGTTGGCCGCCGTTGCCGCCAAAACCAATCAACAGATGGTCTTTGATATCGTGGCCCATGGCGATGGAAATTTTTTTTATGCCGGCCGCCATTTTTTGGTCGGCGATATGCAAAAACCCGGCGGCGATATCTTCGGGTGGTTTTTTCATTTGCGTGGCGAGGGTCGAAAATTGTTGCGCGACCACCGCGGTATCCAGCGGTTGCCGATGGTCGTGGCCAAAAATCGACGGGAACGATTCTGGCCGCAACCGGCCAAGCATGACATGGCAATCGGTAATGGTCAGCGGCCCGCCGCGCCCGTAACATGCCGGCCCGGGGTTCGACCCCGCGCTTTCCGGCCCAACGGTCATCACCGTGCCGTCGAATTTGCAAATACTGCCGCCGCCCGCGGCCAGGGTTTCAACCTTTAACATTGGCACCCGCACCCGCACGCCGGCGATGACCGTATCGAAAGTTTTTTCATAATCGTCGCCATCATCACCCGTGCCGGCAAAATGGGCGGTGTCGGTCGATGTGCCACCCATGTCGAACGACAACATTTTTTTGAAACCGGCCGCCGCCGCCATCTTGACCGCGGCAATCACGCCGCCGGCCGGGCCCGATAACAACGAATTTTCGCCGTGAAAAAATTCCGGCGTCGTCAAGCCGCCACCCGATTGCATGAACAATAATTCGATGCCGGGTTCTAATTCGGCGGTGACCCGTGCCATGTAGCGATGCAAAATTGGCGACAGGTAAGCCGAAATAACCGTGGTGTCGCCGCGCGGCGCGATTTTAATTAATGGGCTGACAATGTGGCTGAGGGCGATTTGCGTAAACCCAATGTCGCGCGCAATATCGGCCAATTGTTGTTCGTGTGTGGGGTTGATAACGGCGTGCATGAACACCACGGCGATGCCGCGAATGCCGGCGTCATAAATTTTTTGCAATTGTTGGCGTGCGTCGTTTTTATCCAATGGCGTGATGATATTGCCGGCGACATCGATACGCTCGGTTATCGGCGCGGTCATGCTGTATAATTGTTCGGGTTTGATAATTTCCAACGCAAAAATATCGGGGCGTTGTTGGCCGGCGATGCGTAAAATATCGGTGAAGCCGGTGGTGGTGACCAGGGCGGTTGCCTGCCCCTTTCGTTCCAACAGCGCGTTGGTCGCGACCGTCGTGCCCATTTTAATCGCCGCCACCATGGTGGACGGAATTTTTTTATCGGCGGGCAGGCCAAGCATATCACGAATGCCGAAAATGGCCGCGTCGCGATATTGCGCCGGGTTGTCGGACAGAAATTTTTTTACGATAATTTTGCCGTCGGGTCGCTTGGCAATGATATCGGTGAAGGTGCCGCCGCGGTCAATAAAAAATTGCCATTTGGCTTGGGGAGGAGGGGGCAGGCTTACCATATCGATTTCGACAATATATTACGAAGCAAAGATATTTCTTAGATTTTCCTTAATTTGATTAAAATAAAATAATCCTAATTTTGCCTCCGCGCTGTTTAAATCGATGAAAGGTTCTGCTTTGTCGCCGCTATAAACGGGACACAATCTTGCGAAGCTAACTGTAATGGGCATATCACAGAGAGCCCAGCTATCTTTTTTTGCCAACGCGCCACAGATTGTTCCCTTTGGTATATGCACGGTTTTAAGCGAATCAATGGTTGGCGTTACCGATGTTAATGGTACAACAATCGCCGATCGCATACGGCCATGGATAAATAAAACTATCACTGGCCGATTTTTATAAATTTCGGGTTCAACAGATGATTTAAATCTTTTATTATTTGATAAGACTTTTCGATTGGTAACATGCGACACTGAATCAAAATCACACATTAAAATATGCCGCTCCTTAAAAAAGCGCAAACCGTGATTATCGCGGGTCATTTTATTATTTACGAAAGGGTTAGGATATTGTTTAAAATTTTAAGCCCCCGCCAGCAAGGGCGGGGGCCATAACCCACTAAAGGGAACTAACACCAACATAATTGGTGCATCGCCAATATAGCAGGTTTTGGCGTGCAAAACAAGCAACGAAGCTTCGCTATAATAATACCAAAAATAATAGATAATATAATTTTCTTGCTATTGGGCGCGGTTCGGCTTAGGGTGGAGAAGGTAAGGCTGGGCTGTGCGACCAACAAAGTCTTAGATTTATCAATCCCGTGGGCTATGTTGTTCTTCGAACGGGAGCCGTCGCTGGCTGAGAATCGGTGGTGTGGTCGGTTGGGTGATAGCAATATTATTCAACCTGTAAAGGTTCCATACCCATGGTGTTCTCTTTCACATGGCACCCACCTGTTTATCAGGCGCCACGGAGGATCGACTTAAATAAGACAACGGCAGTTTGGCCTTACCATAGAAAAAAATTGTTGGTGATGAATAATATCGATGATGACAAAAAAAACCTGCGCCGCCGCATGATGGCGTTGCGCAAGGACATGGCCGCCGGCCACGCCAACCCGCCGGCAAATATCGCAACATTATTGGCCGGCCAATTTTCAAATAGTTTTTGGCGCGGAAAAAAGATTTCATTTTATTTGCCGATTGGTAGCGAGCTAAGCCCCAATTCGTTATTGACGATGTTACAAAATCTTGGCGCGACCATTTGCTTGCCGGCGGTGGTGGCACCGGCCACGCCATTGGTGTTTCGCGCCTATAACCCGGGGGATAAATTGCAACCCGAACCATTTAGCACCATGGCCCCCATGGCGGATAAACCCGAAATAACCCCCGATATTATGTTCGTGCCATTGTTGGCGTTTGACGAAAAAAAATTTCGCCTGGGTTACGGCGGTGGGTTTTACGACCGAACGATCGCGAAATTATTATCGGCGGTGTCTGCGGCGGCACCCCTTATCACCATTGGCCTGGCGTGGGACGGGCAAAAAATCGACAATGTGCCGGTTGGCGAATTTGACAAACCATTGGATTGCATCTTGACCGAGCGCAAATTTTACTCTTAAAGGAAGCATGAAGATTTTATTTCTGGGCGATGTCGTGGGGAAGGCCGGTCGCGTCGCCGTCGCCACGCATTTGCCAAAAATTATCAAACAACATGGGCCCGATTTGGTGGTGGTCAATGGCGAAAACGCCACCCACGGGTTTGGCATTGGGCCGGATGTGGCGGAGGAGCTATTCCGCCTGCGCGTCGACGTCATCACCACCGGCAACCACGCGTTTGACCGGGCGGAGGTATTGGATTATTTCCCATTGCAATCGCGGCTTATTCGGCCGATAAATTTCCCGGCGCAGGTGCCGGGCGCGGGCGTGGCCAGTGGGGACACCGCCGGCGGCAAAAAATTTTTGGTGGTTAATGTCATGGGGCAATTGTTCATGGGCGGGTATGACGACCCGTTTGCGGCGTTGGATAAAATAATCGGCACGGGCAACCCACGGGCGCAGGGGTATGATATAATTATGGTTGATGTTCACGCCGAGGCCAGTTCAGAAAAACAAGCCATCGGCCATTATCTTGACGGGCGGGTGTCGATGGTGGTGGGCACCCACACCCATGTGCCGACGGCAGACGAACGGGTGTTGGAACATGGCACGGCATACCAAACCGACGCCGGTATGTGCGGTTGTTACGATTCGGTTATCGGCATGGAAAAGGGCAAGGTGCTGAAACGTTTTTTAAAACAATACCCCCTGCCGCGTTTGGAACCGGCATCGGGCGAGGCGCAGGTGCGCGGCCTCCTCGCCACGCTCGACGCGGCAACCGGCCTGGCCACGGCGGTGGAACGCATCGCCGTCGGGTAAATAGCTAAAGCGCACGCTTTACAAACAGCGGTAGAGTGATTATTATCGGGGGATGAATAGCGCAAAAATTAAACCTGATATAGTAATAAAATCGCTGGACGATTATATTCAATGGGTGAGGAAAGAGACCGCCAATATGGGCAAGCCAGTCTATCGCGGTATTAGCTGGGGTAAAGACAATATTGAAGGATTTAAAAATCAACCGGCCTGCTTCAGGCGGACAGACCTTTATGATGGGCTAGATGCATCTAATTGGATAGGTTTTCAAAGAGAATTATTAAATATATTTAATAACAAAGGCCATAACAAAGCCCGTAATAAAGAGCGATTGAGCGAATTAGAGCTATTGGCTAAGATACAACATATTGAAAACAGAACCGCGTTACTGGATTATAGTTTTAATAGCTTGATAGCCCTTGGGTTTGCAGTGTCGGGTGATAAAGAAAATGGCTTAGTCTTAATAAATGAGATTGCTCATCACAAAGAAGTGGATAATATAAAATTAAAAAAACCTATAAAATATTTTTTTTCCAAAAATAGACAAGATACCCCCCAATTATGGTATTGGGAATTACCTCGGGTGGATAACCCCCGCATGTTAGCACAGCAGGCTTTATTTATTTTTGGTATTGATGAAATTCCTTATGACAGAATATGCCTGATAAAAAATCCAAGAATTATCAAACTTCAATTGCAAAAAATATTTGATGTTCACGAGACCTCTATTTATCCTGATTTTAGCGGGCTGGCAAAATATCTTAAAATTGGTAAAGAGGCTGGATTCAAATCCACTGATGGTGGGAATGTTAGCGGTAGCGGCGGTAGCGGTGGGGCTACTACGACTGACCTAGCCCAATCTACCGTAACATCCGCAAACCCAGGGTCAGTGGATGAGTATAATAATCATGGCATCGCAAAGGCCAAGCTGGGCAAGTATAACGAGGCAATAAAAGATTTTGATAAGGCTATAGAATTAAATCCGCAACATGCTGAAGCCTATTATAATCGCGGTAATGCAAAAATCGATTTAGGGCAATACGATTCAGCCATAAAAGATTATAATGAAGCTATTAAATTAAACCCGCAACATGCTGATGCCTATAATAATCGAGGCAATGCAAAAAATGGATTAGGCCAGCATGAAGAGGCGATGGCAGATTATGATAAAGCCATAGAATTAAAACCGCAATTTGCTGAGGCCTATAATAACCGTGGTGCTGCAAAATATAATTTAGGAAAACACAATTCAGCGATAAAAGATTACGATAAAGCCATAGAATTAAATCCACAAAATGCTGAGGCTTATAATAATCGTGGCGCTGTAAAAGGTCAAGTAGGTCAATTTGTTGAGGCAATTAAAGATTTTGATAAGGCGATGGAATTAAACCCGAAATATGCTGCAGCCTATAATAATCGTGGCGCTGTAAAAGGTCAAGTAGGTCAATTTGTTGAGGCAATTAAAGATTTTGATAAAGCGATAGAATTAAATCCGCAATTTGCTGACGCCTATTATAATCGCGGTATTACAAAATCTTCCTTAGCCGATGAAGAAGAGGCCAAGGGCAATAAAAAACGCGCCGATGAATTGCGGGGGCAGGCCGCCGCCGACCAAAAAAAATACGAGGAATTAACCGCCAGCAAAAAACCCGCTTAACCCCACCGTGCGCTAGTCGTTATTTTCAAAACCTCGCTTCTCATCCCTCTACCCGTCATCCTCGAAAATTTTTGCAAATTATTATTTGCAAAAATTTATCGGGGAACCATTTCCGAGGCGTCGCAAGTCAAACGAAACGAAAGGGCAATAGAATAAGAATCTTAACCTATCCAAACAAAATTTTGACACCAACACCCTTTCGCAGTTTTCCATAATGATGCCTCGGAAACAATTTGGTTGCCCTACCGCTTCGCTACTTGAGGGCAGTCCCCGACCATCGCTTCGCGATTTCGGGAATGACGGGTAGGGGGGGCTTTGAAGCCATTTTTTCATCATATTATTGTTATTGACTATAGAAGACGAATATGCTATAAAGAGCGGGCTAAGTGGCGCAAAGTCATTTAGCAATAAATCATGAGAAAGGGACAATATCGTGAAAAATAAAAAAATAACTATTACCATCGCCTCAGCGATGCTAATGACCACCGCCTTAAATAGTGCGGTTTTTAACAATTACGCAAACGCGCAAGATATAAAAATCAACAGCGATAATGCCGACGGCAAATTAATGCTGAAGGCCGATGTCGGTTATGTTTACAGCTTTGGCGGCGATTGGAACAAATCAAACGCAGAATCCCCCAGCA
>JASGCL010000031.1 GCA_030054115.1 Hydrotalea sp. | reverse complement strand
CCTTTAACAATAATTTCCCGGCGACTGCGTTGGCCAGCAATGGGCCGTTCGCGCCCGTGCCGTTACCGACATTGGCAAATTTTTGTCCTACCGCTCCGCTGCTTGAGGACGAGGCCGCCGTTTGCGCCGAGGCCGAATTCGTGGTCAAAAAACCAGTGGTTAACAACATGGCAACCGATGTTTTGGCGATATTGTTAAGAATTTTTTGGTTTTTCATGGTTGTTTTCTCGCTTTATTTGCTATGGTTTATTTTAAGTAGTTTGGTTTAATTGTTGAAATTTATCGTTTAAATGATGTCATATATATTACCAAATTTTCAAATCTTTTCATAGGCTTTTTAGCTTTTAAAGGCAAAAATTTTCGAGAATGACAGGGGGTGGCGATGTTAAAACCCATTTCAGATTCGCAAAAGGTGGCTATCTACACCATCGCTAAAATTTTTACCATCTCGTCGGGTTTTAGGCTGGCACCACCGATAAGGAGGCCATCGACCTCTCGCAATGCCAAAATCGCCGCCGCATTGCCGGCGTTCACCGACCCGCCGTATAAAACATGGGTGTCGTTGCCAAGCCGTTGCTTGATATAATGATGCACGGTTTTTATATGGTCGGGGCCGGCGTTTAAACCGGTGCCAATCGCCCACACCGGTTCATAGGCAATGATAATCTCCTTGTCCTTAAAATTATCCAGGGCATGTAATTGCGCCGATAAAACATCGTTGGTTTTTTTGCTGGCATGTTCGTCGGCATGTTCGCCCACGCAAAAAACCGGCGTGATGTGGTGATTCAATAATTGAATAATTTTTTGCGCTAATAATTCGTGCCCCTCGTTATGGTTTTGCCGCCGTTCCGAATGGCCGACGATGCAATAATTAACCCCGGCCTGCATCAATAATTCGGCCGATACATCGCCGGTGAAGGCACCTTTTTCGTTGCTCGAAACATCTTGCGCCGCCGTGTGAAAACCCGTCGCCCGCACGTGGGTTAAAAATGGATAGGGCGGGGCAACCACCAGCAATTTTTTTTGCGCCGGCGAAAATTTTTCGGCGAAGGACGTTATGCCCGCCATGCTCCCGACTGGCAAATTCATTTTCCAATTGGCGATGATTAATTTCCCCATAAGATTGCCCATAATTATCATTATACCGCAAATCGGAAATGAAATACATCACCATCTTGCACAATGTAACTTTTGCCTTCTAACCTTATTTTGCCCAATTCTTTGGCCTTGGCCTCGGAACCTATATCCAACAGATCCTGGTAATTTATTGTTTCGGCGGCAATGAAACCACGGGCGAAATCGGTGTGGATAGTGCCGGCGGCTTCCTGCGCCGTGGAATTTTTCTTCACGCTCCAACTGCGGGCTTCCTTCGGGCCGACGGTAAAAAACGATATGCGGTCAAGCAATTGGTAACCGATGCGAATAATATGGCTAAGGCCGGTTTCGTGCAACCCCAATGTTTGCAAAAACTCGGCGCGTTCATCCTCGGCCAGCATGGCAATTTCCGATTCGATTTTCGCCGAAATAATCACCACCGGAATATTATTTTTTTTACCAAAATCCTCGACTTGTTTGCTCATGGCGTTGCCGGTGGCAACCTCGCCCTCGGCCACATTGCAAATCAACATCATGGGTTTTAACGATAACAATTGCCAACCCTGCACCGCCGCCATGTCCTCCGCGCTTGGTTTCATGGCGCGGAACCCGCCGGCCAAATCATCGCCGGCCTCGGCCAGTTTCAATAATGCCAGCAACAATGGCATCTGCGCGACGGCGTCTTTATCCTGGGCGCGAACTTTTTTTTCCATATTGTCTTTGCGTTTTTGCAAGGCCTCTAAATCCGACAACAGCAATTCGGTGCGGATGGTTTCGACATCGCTCAAGGGGTTGATGGCGCCCGATACATGGACGATATCGCCGTCTTCAAAACACCGCACCACATGGGCAATGGCGTCGACCGCGCGGATATGCCCCAAAAATTGATTGCCCAACCCCTCGCCCTTTGACGCGCCCTTAACCAAACCGGCAATGTCGACAAATTCCATCTGCGCCGGAATGATTTTATCCGACGGGTAAATTTTCGCCAAATTGGTTAGGCGTTTGTCCGGCACGGCGACGCGGCCAATGTTGGGTTCGATGGTGCAAAATGGGTAATTGGCGGCCTCCGCCGATTGGGTCTGGGTCAGGGCGTTGAACAGGGTCGATTTCCCCACGTTGGGCAGGCCGACGATACCGCAATGAAAACTCATAAATAGTGATAAACGGCAGAATCGTTTGCTTGTCAAGCTCGCCCTTTCCTGCTATAAAAATTTTTATACAAAACCAACATTATGTCTAAAGAAGAATTAATCGAATTTAAGGGCACCATTACCGAAAAATTGCCCAACGCCATGTTTCGCATAACATTGGAAAATGGTCATCTTATTATCGGTCACACCGCCGGCAAAATGCGCAAGCACCGCATTCGTATTTTGGTCGGGGATAAGGTCACGGTCGAAATGACGCCATATGATTTGACCAAGGGGCGCATTGTGTTTCGCGAACGCGCCAATTTTACACCCGGACCCCCGCGCTAGGGTTATTGGCCGTTGCGCCCTCGTCTTTGCTTGCCAAGCTTACTTTCCATCACGCGCTAGAACTTTTTTAAAATTAACCCTTGCTATTTTATGGCAATCGGGTAAAAAGGTTAGTAATAAAAAAATTGATAAAAAAAATAACGAAAAAATTGAGGAAGAGATAAATTATGACAACCGCATTAAATAAAGTTTTTTTACTTGGTAATTTGGGTGCCGACCCGGTGATTCGCAATACGCAAAAGGGCGAGAAGGTCGCCAGTTTCCGCATTGCCACATCGGATAGGTGGAAAGACCAAGATGGCAATATGCAGGAACGAACCGAATGGCATAATATTGTTATATTTGGGAAGGCCGCCGAAATCGCCGAGCGTTTTTTGAATAAGGGAAGCCGTGTCATGATTGAGGGGCAATTGCGCCACCGCAAATGGCAAGACCAAGCGTCGGGCCAAGACAAATTTATTACCGAGGTTGTGGTCAGTGCCTTTAACGGCCAATTGCACCTGCTCGACGGGCGCGGCGGCACACCAGGTGGCGGCCCCAATGGTGGCGGCGCGGGCGGTTCCGGTGGCGGTTCTATGGGCGGTGGTTCCGGTGGCGGCATGAGCGGCGGCGGTAAAAAACCCGACATGGACGACGATATTCCATTTTAGAATTTCAATATAATGGTGCCGGCTGGCGGCTTTATCAGCGTTTTTTATCATTGCCGGTTTTTTCGCCCGGGTTTGCAAATTAATCGGCTTACTGGTTAAGGCGGGCAATATAGATTCTTCCTGCGGTAACCTTATGAATTAGGTTCGTGGCAAAAGATGATAGAAAAAACTATCGACGACATGCAAAGCAATATTAAAAACAACATCGCCGGCAATATAGCCCGCAACATAACCGATGTGCGACAAAAAATCGCGTCTGCATCGGCGGTGGCGCACCGCGACCCATCGGCGACGACCCTTATCGCGGTCAGTAAAAACCATGGGGTTGATGCGGTGCGCGCCGCGTTTGATTGCGGCATCACGCATTTTGGTGAAAATAAGTTGCAGGAGGCGACAACAAAATTCGCCAGCGAAAATTTGGGCGACGATTTGCGGCAAAAAATCACCTTACATTTTATCGGCCATTTGCAAAGCAACAAGGTCAAACAGGCGGTGCGTTTTTTTGATTACATCCACAGCCTTGACCGAAAATCGGTGGCCGACGCCATGGCCAATGAGAAAAAAAATTGGCAAGCGGCGCAACCATTCCCCAAATTATTGATTGAGGTCAATGTGGGCCAGGAACCACAAAAAAGCGGCGTCATGCCGGGCGACATTGACCAATTTTATAACTATTGCGCGGCTGATTGCGGCCTGGCACCGCATATTGTTGGGTTGATGGCGATATTGCCGCTGGGGCGGCCGGTGTCGCCCTATTTCACTTTCCTGAAACAACGGGCGGGCGATTTAAAACTGCCCGAAACGTCGATGGGCATGACCGGCGATTACGTGCAGGCCATCGAACTGGGCGCGACCATGGTGCGCATCGGCACCGGCATTTTTGGCGGGCGGTAGGTCCCCCATCCCATCTTAATTATATTATTGATTTTTAAAATAAGGGGTTTAATTCAATTTTAGCTTGACAAGGGAGAATAATAGCAATATACACGGGTCACAGCACGATTAGACCAATGGTCAGTTTGCTGTTTAAAGAAAAGGCAACTATTTATAGTTGCCTTTTTTTATGGAAGAAAAACAATACCATAGCCTTTTGTAGTGTTTTTGCCATATGGATCAGTTCTGATTTTTGGCAGAATGTTTTGCAATATCTTATAATCATATCCATTGTTATTAAATTTTACTTTATTATTTCTATCAAGCGCATGATATTTCATTACGCGGGCGGTCATATCTGCGACCTCTATACCTACGATTAAATCACGCTTTTTATAAATAGATAAATTTTTATCAATATGTTTTTGTATAATTTTTGGCGGCAGACTAAGCTTTGTTGTATAAATATACTCTTTAAACGCATTTTTTAATTCTTTGTTAGAATTGTTATCTCTTGTTTCAATAAATACTTTGCCAAGGGATGCTTCACCTTCCAAGAAGTTGCAATACCTATCTAGCAAAGACCAAAAGGAAAAATGATAAATATCCGATGGAGTGTGATACGTTCCTAAGTGCTTTTTTTTATCCAAAACAACAGAAATAATAATTATGGGTGCTGTATTTAAAAAACCTAAATATAAATTATTAAAACTATTTCTAATATTTTTATCTTTTAATTTATTAAACGGTGCCTTTCTTGCTTTTATATCTTCTAAGTGCATCGCCGGCCTATGGCTTTCAGTAGAAAATATATCCCTGATAGCTTCCCATTGTTTACAAACCGTTTGATAGTTATTGTCATCAATAATAATACCATTAAGACAAAAAAAATTATTTATGTCATCAGCCTTATTACTATAGGGCACGCCACTTTCATCAATATATAAAGTATAATTACTCATACCTTTCGTAGTAAAATGCTAAAGATAAGTAGTCAATATAAAAACAACTTATAATTATTTTTTATGAATTGATGTCAAAATTATAATCCTAGTTATGTTATATAGTTTTGTTTTAAAGTCAGTCAAAACCTGTCCTCAACCGCCAAGCTCGGACTTGCGGGTTTGATTAAAACTTGTTAGGAAAAGACATGACTGATTCCAATAACATCGATGCAAAACTTGCCGAGCTCGGCATTACCCTGCCGACGCCGACCAAACCGGTCGCGGCCTACGTGCCATTTGTTATCACCGGCAATTTATTATTTCTCTCCGGGCAATTGAATATGCGGGATGGCAAGGTCGTGCAAACCGGTGTCGTCGGTCGCGACGCCACGGTCGACGACGCCATTGCCGCCGCCAAATTATGCGCGGTTAATATCTTGGCGCAAACCAAATCGGCGTTGGGTGATTTGGCGCGGGTAAAAAAAATTGTTAAATTGGGTGGCTTCGTTGCCTCGACCCACGATTTCACCGACCAACCAAAAATTATCAACGGCGCGTCCGAATTGATGCAGGCCGTTTTCGGTGACGCCGGCCAACATGCGCGGTTCGCGGTGGGGGTGGCGTCTTTACCATTGAACGCCGTGGTCGAAATCGACGCCGTTATAGAATTTAAATAACGTGAAAAAATTACTGAAACATCCGTTTCTTATCGTCTCCTTGATAAGTTGCGGTGTGTTGGTAATGACGATGGCGGCCGCCACGAGTCAGTCCTCAAAATTACCCGCAACATTAAAAACGATAGATGGCAAACCGCCGCTGGTGATTGGCCATCGCGGCTTCCCCGGCCTATACCCCGAGGAAACCGCAGTGTCATATGAAAAGGCCGCCGACGCCGGGGCCGATTCGCTGGAGGTTGATATGGTCATGACAAGGGATTGCGTGCTGGTGGCGCGCCATAACCCATGGCTTAGCGATAACACCAATATTGTCGATGTCGCCAAAAAAAATCCCGCGGTTGCCACCCGCAAACGCACCATGCCCGGCCGTTGGCAAAATGTAAAATGGCCGGGCACACCCGATAAGGGGCCGCACCGTTACTTGACTGATTTGCCCGACGCAAAAATTGCCGCCAAGCAACCTAGTGATAGGACAGAAAATAATACGAAGTCGGTGCTGAAAACATTCGTGGTTGACGGCCAACAACAGGACGGCGGCGATTTTACCCGCCACACCGGCGATTGGGCGGTGTCGGATTTTACATTCGCCGAATTAAAAAAATGGATAGGCGGCACAACATACGACGCGCGCGAATTGCGCCCGACCGCCCTGAATGGTAAATTCCCGATATTGTCGGTGCAGGAGGTTATCGATATCGCCCGCAAAAAAACGCAAGAGCTCAAACGGCCGATAACGGTTTATATCGAAACAAAAAACCCAATATGGAACAATCGCCAGGCGATAGCCAATGGTTGCGGCAAACCCGGCACGCGCCCGTTTGAAAATGCGGTGATAAAATTATTGGAAACCAACGGGCTTAATACCCGTGGCGCGCCGATTTTTTTGCAAAGTTTTGACCCGGAAAGTTTGAAATACCTGCGCCGCCAGGGCGCAAAACCAAAAGCAGTGCAATTGATAGACGGCAACGACGTGAATTATAAAACCGGCGAGGTGATTTATAATTCGGGCGATTACCAAGCGATTGTCAGTGGCCGACCATACAGCTGGACCATTGCCGGCAAACCCGCCTGGTTCGGCGAGATGTTGACCCCCGCCGGTTTGGCCGAAATTAAAAAATACGCCGATGGCATCGGCCCATGGAAACCGATGGTGATTCGCCTGTCGGTTTTGCCATGGAAAGACGGGGCGAAACTTAGCGATGTGAATCGCGCCGTGCCAAGCAATGTTGTAGCCGACGCGCATAAAGCCGGCCTTTTCGTGCATGTTTATACATTTCGCAATGAAAAAAAATATTTGGCCGGCATATATAACAACGACCCAATGCAAGAGCACATAGCATTTTTTAAATTGGGGGTTGATGGTATTTTTACCGATTTCCCCGACACCGGCGTTGCCGCGCGCCAAAAATATTTGCAGGATGTTGGTTATAAGCCGGCACCATAATTTATTTTCCGTGGCGGCACGCCATCGGCTTAGTTATCCACATTAAATGCGTCCGCGAAAAAAAATAATTTGTATTATCCGCGCGAATCACCGATAGTGTGCGGCAAGAGGTAACAACATGGCAAAAGAATCAAAAACAACTAACGGCGCAACCAATGGTGGCGCGCATTTATCACCCGAAAAAAGCAAGGCGCTGAGCGCGGCCCTGAGCCAAATTGAACGTAATTTTGGCAAGGGCAGTATTATGAAATTGGGGGCAAAGCAACAGGAAAATATTGAGGTTATTTCCACCGGTTCGTTGAATTTGGATATTGCGCTGGGGGTTGGCGGCCTGCCCAAGGGTCGCGTCATTGAAATTTACGGCCCGGAAAGTTCGGGCAAAACCACCCTGGCGTTGCATGTGCTGGCCGAGGCGCAAAAGAAGGGCGGGCAAGTTGCCTTTATCGATGCCGAACACGCGCTCGACCCGTCATACGCCAAAAAACTGGGCGTTAATATCGACGAGATGTTGATTTCGCAACCCGACACGGGCGAACAGGCGTTGGAAATTGCCGACACGTTGGTGCGGTCGTCGGCGGTTGATGTGTTGGTTATCGATTCGGTGGCGGCGTTGGTGCCACGCGCCGAGTTAGAGGGCGAAATGGGCGATGTCCAAGTGGGCACGCAGGCCCGATTGATGAGCCAGGCATTGCGCAAATTAACCGGCACGATTCACAAATCAAATTCGATGATTATTTTCATCAACCAAATTCGCATGAAAATTGGCACCATGGGTTACGGCAGTCCCGAAACCACCACCGGCGGCAATGCGTTGAAATTTTACGCGTCGGTGCGGTTGGACATTCGCCGCATTGGCGCGGTGAAACACGGCGACGTGGTGATTGGCAACCAAACCAAGGTCAAGGTGGTGAAGAACAAGGTCGCGCCGCCATTCCGGATTGTTGAATTTGATATTTTATACGGCGAGGGGATTTCGCGCGTGGGCGAGGTTATCGACCTGGGGCTGGCGGCGGGCGTGATTGAAAAATCGGGCGCGTGGTTTTCGCGCGGCGACGAACGAATCGGCCAGGGGCGCGAATCGGTTCGCGCCTATTTAAAAAACAACCCGGCGATTTGCACCGAGATTGAGGCACAGATTAAGGCCAGCGCGGAAAAAATTTCTGAAAACATGTTGGAAGAACCATTACAACCCGGCGAAGACGACGGCCCACCCCCACCGCTGGAGTAGGGGGGGCAATTACTAATTATCAAAAAATCACTCCGTGATTTGTTGATGACGATATAGCAAATTATTTACGTTATATAATGCGCATAAAAAATTAAAGGCGGTTGAGAAATCAACCGCCTTTTTATAGAAGTTGTTTGCGAGGAAAAAACACCAGCTTCCCTTGTGTCACAAGGGAAGAAGAAAAACAGTGAGCGTAGCGACCATGTTTTTCAGTTAGGTTAGCCCCCATTTCAGATTTGCAATCGGTGTCTAACCTGCCTGAGAAATATCTCGGCTTTTATAAAGCCGAGTATTTTTCTGCCTCCCTTGCATCACAAGGGAGGCAGATTTTTCTAGCCGCCTTTTTTATAAAAAATTTTATACGCTAACCCACCCAAAAAACATGGTCGCTTGCGCTCCCTGTTTTTATCCCTCGTCGGCGGCTAAAGCAATGGAGGCTTTGTGGCATTGCTATCCCCACCGTTTTTTTGCTCGGCGTCTAACGCACCCCCCCCCCTCCGTTATTCTCGAAACCCCGCCTCTCCACCCCTCTACCCGTCATTCCCGAAGCCCGTAAGGGCTGTCGGGAAGCGCGCTCAAGTAACGAAGTGATAGCGCAAACCAATTGATTCCGAGGCCTCCTCATGGAAAACTGCGAAAGGCTGTTGGCGTTAAAATTTTGTTTGGCTAGGTTATTTTTATTTTCTATTACTCTTTCGTTTCCTGTAATTACCGATGCCTCGGAAATGGTTCCCCGACAACCCGCGCTGGTTCGCGCGGGTTTCGAGGATGACGGGTAGAGGGGTTTTAGGCCGGGCAGGGTGGCGGGGGAAGCGGCTCGTTGCAACCATTTTTTTGCTTTACCAGCGGTGGTTAATTTAATATAGTTTCTCCAACAGGAGAAATTTATGGCTTTTACAGATATAAAAAATGTAGCTATTACAGATTTGCTACTGGACAAAGATAATTATCGTTATTTCAAGGGCACCGTTACAACGCAAGAAGAGTGCGTTGCAGAAATGCTAGAAAATTATGAAATTGAAAATCTAGCAGATGAAATTGCTAAGAATGGATGGTCAGAATTCGAGCAAGTGGTTGTTTTCAAGATTGATGGAAATAATTGGACGGTCATGGAGGGCAATAGACGCATTACCGCTTTAAAATTATTAAACGACCCCGCTTTATGCAAAGACCAAGATAAGCAAAGAATATTTGCTGATTTAAAAAGCAAATACGCAATTAATATTCCTAATCAAATAACGATTTACACAGATAACTTGGAAAAGATAAAATATCATATTAAGAAGCGACATAGTGGTCCCGATGATGGCCGAGGAACGCTTCCCTGGGACCCATTACGAAAGGACAACCAAGCCATTGATAATAAGGCGCCTCTTAATTACCCGTTCGTGCACAAGCTGGGGGGCGGCGCACCAGCATTGGTTAGCAAAATACAAAAAAAAGGCTTTCCTGTATCTACCCTAGAAAGAATCCTTGCATATAAAGAAATTAGACATGCTTTAAACATAGAAACTAGGGATGATGGTACGTTAACAATTGATAAGCATGCTGAGGATATTTTTCAAAAAATTATTACAGCACTAGATAACAAGGATTTAAACGTAGACCATGTCAAAACACAAGAGTTAGCCAAAGAGTATTTTAAAGACAAATTTAAGATTATTTTTAAAGATACCACTGAATCTAAGCGAAAAATGAACCAAGCGTCACCAAGAAAAGGAAAGGCAAGATTATCAGGGGTGGTTAAAAATAAACGCATCATTACCGTCATACCAGAGCACACTAGTCAATTTGTGCCTGATAAACATGAGAAAGCAAAGAAAATAATGAACGAGCTTCGCGGACTAGACATAAAGAAATTTACTCAAGCAGGTGCTATATCACTTCGTTGCTTTATTGAATTAAGCGTCTATCATTATGTAGAAGATAAAAAATTACCAGTCGTTAATACAAAAAAATTAGACAGGCATGGAAATCCAACAAAAAAGACCTTGCATGATTTGTTAATAGATGTTTGTAATGATTTAGAAAGTAAAAATCTCATAAAAAAATCTGATAAACAATCAGCTACTTCTAGTAGACTAAAAATTTCTGATTTAAATGCTTTCGTTCATAATCCTAATGCTTTACCAGCGATGGATGAATTAACAACTACCTGGCTAGCTATAAAAATAGTTTTAGAAAAATGCTGGACAAGCTAATGAACTACCATTCCCCCCTTCGTTATCCGGGCGGCAAGGCTAAGTTGACGGATTTTGTAAAGGATATTTATCAGCATAATAAATTATCGGCGGGCACTTATGTCGAACCCTACGCGGGCGGTGCGGCGGTTGCCCTGTCATTATTGTTTGATGGTTATGTTAAAAAAATAATAATAAACGATTTAGATATTGCTGTTTTCTCTTTTTGGCAAGCGACCGTTAAGCAAACCGAAGAATTAAGCAAAAAAATACGCGATACAAAAATAAGCGTTAGAGAATGGAAAAAGCAAAAAAATATTTATAATCATAAAGAGGGCTTTGACCAGCTTGATATTGCCTTTTCTTTTTTCTTTCTCAATCGTGTAAATCATTCTGGCGTTTTGAATGGTGGAATTATTGGCGGCAAGCGCCAAGCCGGCGATTTAAAAATGGATGCAAGGTTTAATAAAAAAGACTTGATAAAAAGAATCGAGCGAATTGCAGATTGTAGAAAAAAGATAGAAATAAAAAACGACGACGCTTTACATTTAATAAAAAAAATAAAAAATAAAAAAAATTCTTTTATTTATATGGATCCACCCTATTACGAAAAAGGAAAAAAGTTATATAAAAATTTTTACCAACATGACGACCATGTTGAAATTGCAGCGGCCGTGGCGGATATTACTTCGCCAATGATTATTACCTATGACAATGTTGCACCGATAAAAGAAATTTACCGCGACCAAAATCAATCCGAGATTGCTTTAAATTATTCATTAAATAATACGCGCAAGCGGTCGGCAACAGAAATTCTAATATATAAAAATATTACACTGCCCTAAAATCCGTAATCCTACCGGTCATGGCTGATGCGGCGGCCATGGCGGGCGACATCAGGTGGGTTCGGCCGCCGCGGCCTTGGCGGCCCTCGAAATTGCGGCGGTAAAATCGCAAGATTGTTACACAACTCTCTCCGACAATATCGCTCATGCCACCTTAAAATAGTGGGGAGCAGTATCCCATCGCCTTAACGCCATGGCTTTAGATACATGCAATTGTTTTTTAATGTTTTTTATTTTTTGTGCGCTGATTTTTATAATAAATATTATCTTCAAAACAATTTTTAATAGTAAACAATTGACAACTATAATAATAATAGATAAATTTCTTAAAAACAATTCAAAGTAGAATTTATGAAAATAAAAACCAATGAAAAACAATAGCTTAAAAAATACCCTAGCAACTATTGTTGCGATATTGTTATCGACCACCGTCGTTTGTCGAAATGTCGCATTGGCACAAAGTTACACGGTGCCTGGTTCTATGGTAAATCATACTTCTATCAGTGGTTATCCTTACAACGATTCTTCGCGCAATGGCACCGGTAAAAATGGCCCATTGTTGGCTAGCGCGTTCGCGGGTAAATTAATGCTTAAGCTGGACGGTGGTTACATATATAGCTTCGCAAGAACATGGAATAAATCAGACACCACCACGGGGGCAAGCATTAGCACCAACACATCCGCCATAACCGATGGCGTTGGTTATGGCGCCAGTTTAGGTTACACCAACGAATCCGGTTTTGGCATCTCAGCCGATTATTTAGGCTTCAACCATAACTGGACAAGCGGGGGCACCGACCCAGCTAACCAATATAATTATGATGCGTCATATAACGTCGTGACGTTCGTGCCCAATTACAGGATTCAACTTGACGCTTCTGACTACTGGGGTTTGCGCATTGGGGTCGGGGTGGGATTCAGCATTTCTACTATTAATTGGGCAAAACAAATAAATGCCAGCAGTGGCGTGCAAAGCGGCGCAAAAATTGCGGATGGCGCGGTATATGGAAGCATAACGGACCTTGCTACATTAGGTGCAAGTTTCAGCTGCCTTTCACCGACTTATAGTTACATACCTAGCATTAGAGAATATACTGACAGCACTGGTGGGCTTATTCAAACCATTTTCCCTTTCAATAGCATAGAGATATCGATAACAAACCAATGTTTATCTACTGCGGGTAACAGTATTATCAAAAGCAACATAACCAACGCCATGGTTGCAACGTCTCTTAATAATGGCAACATGATATTTCGTTACGCTAATATTAACAACCCTGTTGCCTATGGCGTATGGAGCGTGGTTTTTGGTAGCGATGGCACCGCCACGGGCCGGACGGCCCTGGCGACCGCGACCCATTTTGAACAGCAAGTTGGCAAGGTGATAATAGCCGATTCAGTTTGGAACGACCTGCCAACATTCACACAAAATGCACTGGCGGCGGCGGGGGCATTATCGGCGTCGCAGGCATTATTTGCGTCGTCGCAGGCCGCGACGACGGGCTTGGTAAAGGCCGAGCTGGGTTTTGTAATTGCGCCCCAGGCCGCGCTTGAATATGACAATGGCGTGCTACACGCTGACGTGAATGTAAAATACCTGCACCAATTATTAAACCAGGATTATTTGGGATCGGAAGGATGGATTAATGGCCAGGCGACATCTACCGCTATCACCTATACATCGAAAGCCGGGCCATTCGCGCTGTTCGTTGGCGTGGGCATGGGCATTAATTTTTAACGCAAAGTCAGCGGTTATTGCAATATAAATTGCTTCATCAAATTACGCGCCCCTGAAATCCGTAATCCGGCCGGTCATGGCTGATGCGGCGGCCATGGCGGGCGACATCAGGTGGGTTCGGCCGCCGCGGCCTTGGCGGCCCTCGAAATTGCGGTTGCTGGTCGACGCGCAACGTTCGCCCGGCGACAATTGGTCGGGGTTCATGCCCAAACACATCGAACAACCGGCGTCGCGCCATTCAAACCCGGCCTTTAAAAAAATATGGTGAAGCCCTTCTTGCTCGGCCTGTTCCTTGACCAACCCCGACCCGGGCACAATCATCGCCAATTTTATATTGTCGGCAACTTTTTTGCCGCGCGCCATGAATTTATCAACAATGCCGGCGACAACCCGCAAATCCTCAATCCGGCCGTTGGTGCAACTGCCGATAAAAATTTTGTCCAACGCCACGTCTTGCATTTTGGTGCCGGGTTTCAACCCCATGTAATCCAACGCGCGAATCATGCCCTGTTTTTTGTCGGCGGTTTTGGCCGCATCGGGCGATGGCACCATGCCGTCAATCGCCACCACATCCTCGGGGCTGGTGCCCCAACTGACCATGGGGGAGATATCGCCGCCCTTTAAAATAACATCCTTGTCATATTTGGCATTGTCGTCGCTTTTTAACGTGCGCCAATATGCCACCGCCTTATCCCACAATGCGCCCTGTGGCGCGCGGGGTCGCCCCTTGATATAGGCAAAGGTTTTTTCGTCGGGCGCGATTAAGCCAGCGCGCGCCCCGCCCTCGATGCTCATGTTGCAAATTGTCATACGCCCCTCCATCGACAAATCGCGAATTACATCGCCGGCATATTCAATAACATGGCCGTTGCCGCCCGCCGTGCCAATATGCCCGATGATATATAAAATGACGTCCTTCGCCGTAACCCCAACCGCCGGTTTGCCATCAACCAACACCCGCATGTTTTTCGCCGGCCGTTGCACAAGGGTTTGCGTCGCCAGCACATGTTCAACCTCCGACGTGCCAATGCCAAATGCCAACGCACCAAACGCCCCGTGGGTCGATGTATGGGAATCGCCGCACACAATGGTCATGCCCGGTTGGGTCAGGCCTTGCTCCGGCCCGATAATATGCACAATGCCCTGGCGTTTGTCGCTCAGTTTAAAAAATTCAATGCCGAAGTCTTTGCAATTTTGTTCCAGCGTGTCGATTTGAATACGGCTTTCCTCGTTATCAATTTTTTCGCGGTTGATGGTCGGCACATTATGGTCGGCAACCGCCAATGTTTTTTCGGGGTGGCGCACGCGCCGCCCGCTGAGGCGCAACCCCTCGAAAGCCTGCGGGCTGGTAACCTCATGCACCAAATGCCGGTCGATATAAATCAGGGCAACACCATTGGCATCCTGGCGCACCAGGTGGTCTTGCCATATTTTATCGAACAACGTGGTTGGTCGGGTGGTTGGGTGGTTGGATGGTTGTTGCGTCATGATTTTGTGGGGTTGTCTTTCCCCGCCACAAATAGCACAAACAACGAAAAAGGCAACTATTAGAACATGTATTATTAAGGGGGTGATGGCATTGCCAGTGATTATTTTTTTTAAAATAATACTTGCATCGGCTTTCTGACTTGATATAATTACTTACCATAAAAAGGTAGGGACGACAGGGATATGAATGGGGACTATCAAAAAGGAGAGGAAAATGAAAAAAACAATAAAACAATGGGGTGGTGGATTGTTTGGCAAATCAACCAAGCCGCCAGCCAATAAAAAATTAACAAAGGAAGAGGTCAAGGTTATTGCCGCTTCCTCGGTCGGGACGGTGTTCGAATGGTATGATTTTTACCTTTACGGATCCTTGGCCGCCATTATCGCCAAGCAATTTTTTTCCGCGCTTGACCCGTCATCGGCGTTTATTTTTGCGCTGTTGGCCTTTGCCGCCGGTTTTATCGTGCGGCCATTTGGCGCATTGGTGTTTGGCCGTTTGGGCGATTTGGTGGGGCGCAAATACACGTTTCTTGTCACTATTCTTATCATGGGCTTTTCAACCTTTTTGGTTGGTATTTTGCCCGGCTATAATACGATTGGCGTGTTGGCACCGATTGGCTTGATTGCCCTGCGGCTGTTGCAGGGTTTGGCCCTGGGTGGCGAATATGGTGGCGCGGCGACGTATGTTGCCGAACATGCGCCGGCGCATCGCCGTGGTTATTTTACCTCCTGGATTCAAACAACCGCCACAGTTGGCTTGATGTTATCGCTGTTGGTGATATTGGGGGTGCGAACCTACTTGGGTGAAGAAGCCTTCGCCGCATGGGGTTGGCGCTTGCCATTCTTGCTGTCGGTGGTGTTGTTGGCGATATCTTTTTATATCCGCCTCAGCATGAACGAATCGCCGGCCTTCAAAAAAATGAAGGCGCAGGGTCGCACGTCGAAAGCCCCCCTGTCCGAGGCTTTTGGCAAATGGAGCAACTTGAAATGGGTTGTGTTGGCGTTGCTGGGCTTAACCGCGGGCCAGGCGGTGGTTTGGTATACCGGCCAATTTTACGCCCTGTTCTTTTTAACCCAGTCGTTAAAAATTTCGGGGGTCGAGGCCAATATCATGATAGCCCTGTCGCTTATCATTGCGACGCCGTTCTTTATTATTTTTGGTTCGCTGTCCGACCGTATCGGCCGCAAACCAATAATTTTAACCGGTTGTTTGCTGGCGGCCCTGACCTACTTCCCAGTGTTCAAGGCCATTACCGGCGCGGGCAACCCGGATTTGGCGGCGGCGCAAAATTCGGCGGCGGTGGTGGTTGCGGCCAACCCGGCGGAATGTTCGTTCCAATTTAACCCCACCGGCACAATAAAATTTACCAGCAGTTGCGATATCGCCAAACAATTTTTGGCGGCCAATTCGGTAAGTTATGGTAACGAAGCGCTTGGCGACGGCGAAACGGCGGTGATTAAAATTGGCAATCAATCGATCACCGCCTACAGCAGTAAGGGCCTGAGCAAGGAAGAAGCGGCGGCGAAGGATAAAGCCTTCAAAGACGTGGTTACCAAGGCATTGCGCGACGCGGGCTACCCCGAAAAAGCCGACCCAGCAAAAATCAACAAGCCGCTGTTGGTGGCATTGTTGGCCTATCTGGTGTTATTGGTTACCATGGTTTATGGGCCAATTGCGGCGGCGTTGGTTGAATTGTTTCCGACCAGGATACGTTATTCGGCCATGTCCTTGCCCTATCACATCGGCAATGGTTGGTTTGGCGGGTTATTGCCCACCACCAGCTTTGCCATCGTGGCGCAAACCGGCAATATCTATAACGGGTTGTGGTATCCGGTGATTGTTGCCAGCCTAACCTTTATTATCGGGGCGATATTTATCCCCGAAACCAAGGATAGAAATATCTACGCAAATGACTAATCATTGTTTGCGATAGGCAATAAAGAAAAACCCCCGTCGGCATATTGTCGGCGGGGGTTTTTTTTTAGAAGCAAGTGAAGTCTGGTGCTTGTATTCGTGCGAATTTACGTCGCATGAATAAGATAAAACAAGTTGGGTGATGAACAAATCACCGAGTGATTTTTTAAGGATGGTTGGGTTTCCCAACCACCCTTTTTTTTTATAGAAGTTTTGTGCGAGGAAAAACCGCCAAAGCCTCCATTGCTTCAGCAAGGGAGGGATAAAAATACGAACACCGCGCCAGCGGTGGAGATATTTTTTGGGTGGGTTCGCCAACAGGATTTTTTTGCCACCCTTTTTTTTACGAAAACCCGCACCCGCCGGCCAAAAAGGACTTATCCACAACAATATTGCAAGTTTTGGGGATAGGGTATTGC
>JASGCL010000030.1 GCA_030054115.1 Hydrotalea sp. | reverse complement strand
TGATGCGAACGACGGCACCGGCCATATTGTGTTCGACGCCGATGGCAAGGACGTGCAATTTAACGCCGGCGCAACCGCGCCCGTCGTTTCGGCGGATGAATTGAATCTATTGGCGGGGAATTTACCATCAGCCCCGGGCCAGGCATGGGACGGCGGGTTTGACCCATCGCACCTGACGGGCACCTTAACGCTACATCTCGACCCGGTTACGCACGCCTCCGCCCTGACCTACGACCAATTCATCGCCCTCATTGGTGGTGATGCGGGTCATATTACGTTCGTGTAGGGATTGGCGACCTCCCTTGTGATACAAGGGGGGGGCTTTGTGGCATCGCTATCTTCTCTGCCTTTTTTTACCCTACGCCAAAAAAATCCCACAGTCAGTCATTCTCGAAATCGTTGCGAGCGATATTGCGTTCAGCAATATCGCAAACCATTCGCAACGATTATCGGGAAACCAATCCTTGGCGTCGCCTTTCACCAAAGTAATAATCATTCGCCAGCGAAGCTGTCATTTTACCAACCAGCGAGACGATGGCTGTTTGGGAGCGAGCAAATTTGAGGCCAAGGATTGGTTTCCCGATAAATTTTTCTATTGTTTTCGCCATGTTGCATTCGCAACATGGCAAGAAAAATTTTCGAGAATGACGGGGGAGTGGCGAACCCACCCGAAAAACATAGTCGCTTGCGCTCCTTGTTTTTCTCCCTCGTCGGCGGCTGAAGCAATGGAGGCAATGTGGCATCGCTATCTTCTCTGCCGTTTTTTCAAAAAAATTTGCTCAGTGGTGAAAGTGGTAGATATGCTCGGCGAGGTCTTTGGAGATTCCTTGCACCTTCATCAAATCGGCGATGCCGGCCGATTGTACCAATTGCGCCGAGCCAAAATGATTGATAAGGGCGCGTTTGCGTTTCGCCCCAATGCCAGGGATATCGTCGAGCGTGGTGCGTTCGATATCTTTTTTACGTTTTTTGCGGTGTGCCATAATGGCGAAGCGGTGTGCCTCGTCGCGCAATCGCTGGATAAAAAATTGTAACGGGTCATCAAGCGCCAAGGCAACCTCGGGCACGGCGGCCGATGGTGCCGGCGGTGGAAAAAAAAGCCGTTCGCGTCCGGCGTTGCGGTCGACGCCCTTGGCAATCGCCATCAACGGCACCTGAGTCGAAAGCCCAAGGTCGGCCAGCACAGCAATCGCCGCCGACAATTGCGGTTTGCCGCCGTCGAGCATGATAAGGTCGGGCAGGGGGGGGCCCTCGTTAATGGCGCGCGACAGGCGACGCGTCAACATTTCGGTCATGAAGGCAATGTCGTCGCCGCCGCCGCGCCGCGCGTCAAAATTAAATAGGCGATAGGATTTTTTATCAAATCCATCGCGGCCATAAACCACCATCGCGCCGACCGGGTTACTGCCCTGCAGGTGGCTGTTGTCGTAAATTTCAATGCGCGATAATTTGTCGCCGGGCATTTGGTTATGTTGTTCGGCCAGGGCGAATAGGGCGGTCAGGTTTTTGCTGGTTTGTGCCTCGTCGGCGGTTTTGCGCATCAACGACCATTTGGCATTTTTTACGGCCTCATCCATTGCCGATTTTTTTATGCCCTTTTGCGGCACGCTGATGGTTACTTTTTTGCCATGGATTTGCGTCAGTGCCAATTCGAGTGTTGCCTGGTCATCGCAAGGGTGGGAGAGGAGGATTTCCGGCGGCGGCGGCATGTCGCGGTAAAATTGGGCAAGGAAGCTAGCCATGATTTCTTTGATATCATCATCGCCATTATCGCCCATGTCGCCGCCAGATGAAATTTTGGGAAAGAAAGCTCGATTGCCGTGGTTTTGGCCGTCGCGGTAAAAAAACAATTGGATGGCAACTTGCTTGTCATTGCCACCGCGGTAAAGGGCGACGATATCGGCCGACAAATTGCCGATGTTGATGGTCTGGCTTTGTTGCAATTTGGTCAGGGCCTGAATGCGGTCTCTTACCTCGGCGGCCTTTTCATAATCGCGCTTGGCGGCGGCTATCGCCATGTCTTTTTCCAGCATGGTTTGCACGTGGCGACTGCCACCCTGCAAAAATTGTTTGGCTGACGCGACGTTTTTTTCGTAAGCGACCTCGCTGATTTTGCCGACGCATGGCGCGGTGCAACGTTTGATATGAAATTGCAAACACGGCCGTTTGCGGTTGGAAAAAATACTATCACTGCAATTGCGCAATTGAAACACCCGTTCCAACACCACCAACGATTCGTTGACCGCGCGGGTCGAGGCATAGGGCCCGAAATAATCGCCCTTGGTTTTTTTTGCGCCGCGGTGTTTTAAAATTTGCGGGAATGGGTGGTCGCGGCGGATAAGCACCATCGGAAAGGATTTGTCATCGCGGAGCAATATATTATAACGCGGTTGCAGTTCCTTGATAAGGTTTGATTCCAACAGCAAGGCCTCGGCCTCGGTATGGGTGATGATAAATTCCATCTTGGCGGTTTCGGCTATCATGCGTTGGATGCGGTTGCCGAGTTTTTGCGGCTTGGTGTAGCTGACCAGGCGTTTTTTTAATTGCTTGGCCTTGCCGACGTAAATAACGTCGTTATCCTTGTTTATCATGCGATAAACGGCTGGCAGGTTTTCCTCGCCGCGTGGCAATTCGTTGCAATAATTCAAAATAACGGCAACGCCGTTTTTAAGGGATGTCATGATTGCCACAAATAGCAAATTCACCACCATAAGCAAAGCAATCCCAAAGCAATCTAATGCCGCGAATCGCCATGGCGATTAACGGGATAATTAAGGGGGTTGATGGAATTACCCCATTGCATTATTCGCATAATAAACATTATGACAAATAAAAAGCGATAAATTAACAACCACCGCCAATCTGTCGCCGATATGCCCTAAGGATGCTTTTTCTTCTTATCCTTATGATGTTTCTTTGTTACACTGCGCGGGTGATTAAATTTATCTTACTGGTGGTTGGCGTCATTACCCTGTTGTGGTTATTTGCCTTTGTAAAAATAATGCTTATCTTTGGCATTATTGCGGTTGGGGCGTTCCTGGTTTATTTGTATTTTGCCAGTGATAAAAAAGACGGCAATAATATAATTAAAAAGAAATAACAGCAAAATTGCCACCATTTGCCATCGCCATATGGCAATATAAATACGGGCGCGTTGCGCGCGCATAAGCCACTATACAAATTTGGGGAAATCTATTAAGATGGCAGTAATTTAGCCTATTATATTTATTTATCTTACCGCACATTTTATTGTCCCTTATGAACGATATTATTATCCGCCCCCTTTCCCCCGGCGATGCAAACGCGTGGCGTGGGTTGTTTCGTGGCTATTGCGAATTTTATAAGGTGGCCTTTTCTGACGATTTGGCCGACCGCGTTTGGCAATGGCTGATGGATGATGGCAAGGACTTCCATGGGTTGGTCGCAACGCAAGTCGATAAATTATTGGGTTTTGCCCATTATCGCTCTTTCCCTAGCTCGCTGACCGGCACCACGGCCTGTTTTTTTGACGACCTGTTTGTTTTGCCCGACACGCGCGGTAAAAAAATTGGCCGGCAATTGATGATGGCGGTCAAGGACGTTGCAAAAAAAAATGGCTGGACGATGGTAACATGGCTAACCGCCGATAACAATTATCGCGCCCGGCCATTGTATGATTCCATCGCCACCCGCACTAGCTGGATAACCTATGAGATGGATGTTTAAGGGGGGGCGTTTTCGCGCCCGGCCACGACGGGCAATAGTTGGTTGGCAATGGCTTACCATGCTTGGGCTTGCCATGCCTGCACCCGCGACGATGATTGTCGCCATGGTTGTCGCCATTAACCTATCATTTGCAATAATCGGTCAGAATCAATTGGCCCGTGCCGCTACCAATGCCGCCGCCAATGATGCCGCAACCAACGCCGCCGATAATTATAATTTTCAACATGGTTATGCCATATTGGGGCAGGTTAAATACCCGAAAGGCTTTGCCCATTTTAAATCGGTTAACCCCAATGCGCCCAAAACCGGTAGCTTGACCTTGGCCTCGGTTGGTTCGTTTGATAGTTTCAACCCCTACCTGCTCCAGGGCATCGCCCCCTCTTCCATCGGCTTGATTTACGATACCCTGATGACCGGTAACGGCGATGACGATGACAAGACATCTCAATATGGCTTGATAGCCGATGGTATTTATGTCAGCCCCGACAAACGCACCATCGCCTTTCACATCAACCCGAAAGCGCGTTTTACCGATGGCGTGGCAATCACCGCCGATGACGTTGTTTGGACATTTAACACGCTTTTGAATTCCACCGATCCATCCTACAAATCATTTTACCGCGATATCGGCGGGGTTCGCGCCGTGGGCAAGCAGGTCGTGATCTTCACCAACAACAACCCCAGCAATCGCAAAATACCAAATATCTTGGGCGGGTTGACGGTGTTGCCCAAGCATTTTTGGCAAGATAAGGATTTTAATAAACCAAGCTTAACCGTGCCATTGGGCAGTGGCCCCTACCGCATCAAGGATTTCGCGCCCGGCGAATATTTGACATACGAATTATTGCCAAATTATTGGGCGCGGGATTTAAACACGCAAATCGGACAAAATAATTACGCCACCATGAAATTTCGATTTTACCGCGATGGCGCAGTCGCCTTCGAGGCCTTTAAGGCCGGCCAGGTTGATATTCATGTCGAAACCATCGCCCGCAAATGGGCCACGGCCTACGACTTGCCGGCGGTTAAAAGCGGCAAGATAATTAAGAAAGAATTTCACCATCGCCGCATGGCACCAATGCAATATATCGCATTTAACTTGCGGAAACCATTGTTCGCCGGCGACGACGGCCGGGCGTTGCGCCATGCCATGCAATTGCTGTGGAATTTTGAATGGGCCAATGACAATTTGATGTATCGCGCCTATACCCGCACCGCGTCGCTGTTTGATAACAGCAAACTGCGCGCCACCGGCAGGCCAAGCGCGGCAGAACTGGATATGTTATTGCCGTTTAAAAAAGATTTGCCACCCGAGGTTTTCGGCGCGGCCTATACCCCACCCGACAATTCGGGGGATAATTTTCGCACCAACATGTTGTTGGCGGTAAAAATTTTGGAGTCTGCCGGTTTTTATTACCAGGGGCAAACCCTATATTCACCCAAAAAAATACCGGTCGAATTTACCATATTGCTGGATAATGGTGCTTTTATTCCCGTGCTGTCGCCGCTGGTGCAATCGGCCAAGCGTATTGGGGCGAGGGTCAATTTGCGCGTCATTGACCCCTCGGTGCTGACACGGCAATTGTTAAATTTTAACTACGATGTTACCATCAACGTGGTTGGCAATCCTGATATGCTGGGCGACGAGCAACGTCTGCTGTGGGGGAGCGAGGCCGCCAAGCAAATGGGTAGCCCCAACCTGGCCGGCGTGCAATCCCCCGCGCTGGATGCCGTTATTGATAAATTGACAAGGGCGCAAAACGAACAAGAAATGTTGACCGCCGCCCACGCGATGGACCGCATTATCATGTGGGGTTATTATTTTATCCCGATGTATCATGGCGAATATGACCGCGTTGCCTATTGGAACAAATTGCTTTGCCCCACCACCGCCACCAACGGGTTTAACATGATGGCTTGCTGGGTGAGCAAGCCTTAAAAAAAACATGCAGATTATTTTGCATTGTTGGCAGAATCAAGATAAAATATAATAAGATGAAACAATATCTTGATTTGCTCGACGACATAATAAAAACCGGTCATAAAAAAAACAACCGCACCGGCGTTGGCACCCTGTCATTATTTGGCAGGCAATTGCGGTTTGATTTGAAAAATGGCTTTCCCTTAATAACAACAAAAAAACTCCATTGGCCGTCCATTGTTCATGAATTATTATGGTTTTTGCGCGGCGACGACAATATTAATTATTTAAAAAAACACAACATCACCATTTGGGATGAATGGGCGGATAAAGATGGCAACCTGGGCCCGGTTTACGGCAAGCAATGGCGCGCCTGGCGCGATGCCGACGGCGTGGCGCACGACCAAATCAGCACCATCTTAAACCAGTTAAAAAACGACCCCGATTCGCGGCGCATTATTTTATCGGCCTGGAACGTAGGCGACATTGGCAAAATGAAATTGCCGCCATGCCATTTACTTTGTCAATTTTACGTGGTGAATAAAAAATTATCTTGTCATTTATACATGCGGAGCGCGGATTATTTTTTGGGCGTGCCCTTTAACATTGCGTCCTACAGCCTGTTGACCTTCATGCTGGCGCAGGTTTCCGACCTGACCCCTGATGAGCTGATTATCAGTTTTGGCGATGTGCATATTTACAACAACCACCTGGCGCAGGCGACAACCCAATTGGCACGCGCCCCCAGGCCACTGCCGCGTTTAATGCTAAACCCGGATATTAATGATATATTTCAATTTACGTTCGACGATATTGCGGTGCTGGGCTATGACCCATTCCCGGGGATAAAGGCACCAATTGCGGTGTAGCGTCGTTTATTTTATCAGCGAGAAAATTTTATCGATAGCCAAATAGTCGCCCAAAAAATTGGCCCAATCATCCATCGCCCGCGCCAGGTCGCTGTTGTAAACCGGTTGGTGTTTTAACGCAATGCCAGCCTGCGCCAGCAATTTTACCAAAAATTCATGGTTGTGCAATAAACCATGCAGGTAACTGCCGATGACTTTTTTATCTGCCCTTACCATGCCATCGATATGGTTGTTGTTTATTTTTAATAATGGTTGAACGTCTTCCCCGGGCAATTGCTGGCTAACCCCAGCGTGGATTTCATAACCCCGCACCCGCGTGCCGAACATGGTTTCCTGCGCGGTTGTTTCAGTAACTTGTTTTTCCTTTTCCAATATGGTGCGCAGTGGCAACAGGTTTAGGGCATCCATCGCTGTCCCCGCCACCCCCTCGACACCATGGGGGTCGGCAATGCTGGCCCCCAGCATCTGATACCCGCCGCACAGGCCAATCACCATGCCGCCCGCTTGGTGATGCTGAAGAATTATTTTATCAAAACCATGTTGCCGCAAAAATGCCAAATCGGCCATGGTGTTCTTGCTCCCCGGCAGGACGATAATTTTCACGCCGGCCGGCAAGGGTTGCCCGGGTTGGATAATACCCAGACCATAACCATTGGCATTTAACAAATGGCGTAGCGGCGCGACATCGTCGCTTTGCGCCATATGCGGGGTTTTAAAAACAGCGGCTAAAGTCGGGAAGTCATCGGCCGGTTGCGCCGAAAAACTTAAGGAATCCTCGTCAGGAAACAAATGCGCCCGTTCAAAAAATGGCACCATCCCCAAGGCCGGCCAGCCGGTTTTTTTGCTGATGAATTTTAATCCGTCATCGAACAATGTTGCGTCGCCGCGAAATTTGTTGATGATGAAGCCTTTGATATATTGCCTATCCCTGCGCGATAAAACGCTGTGCGTGCCGACGACCGACGCCACCACGCCGCCGCGGTCGATATCCCCCACCAACAACACCGGGCATTGCGCCACCGTGGCAAAACCCATGTTGGCCATGTCATCGGCGCGCAGGTTCACCTCCGCCGGACTCCCCGCCCCCTCGACAATAATAACATCATATTGTTGTTGCAACAGCTTATAACTGGCGAAAATTTTTTTCATCAGCTCGGGTTTCATCGCGTAATAATCACGCGCCGTGATATTGCCCATCACCCGCCCCTGCACCACCAATTGCGATAAATTATTGCCCAGCGGTTTCAACAACACCGGGTTAAAATGATGACTGGGCGGCAGGTTGCAAGCCATCGCCTGCAACGCTTGGGCGCGACCAATTTCGCCGCCATCGACCGCGACCATCGCGTTGTTCGACATGTTTTGTGGTTTGAACGGCGCAACCCGCAGGCCGCGATTGGCCAAGATTCGGCACAACCCCATGGCAATCAACGATTTACCGGCCGACGACGCCGTGCCCTGAATCATCAGCGCGCCATTTATATTGCCCGCCTTAGCACGTGGCGATTTTGTTTTTTTTACCATAGGTTTTTATAATGTATCGGTCGGCGGTTAAAGGAAAAAACAATTCCATCCAATTGCCCCAATTGATAACCAAACCGCCTCATGCAAAATTGCAGGGCGCGGCGCAACCTTGCTTCCTGCGCCCTGGTGATAACCGGTTCATTGTCCCAACGGCTTCTGAATTTTACCTCGACGACAATCAACACATTATTTTTTCGGCACAGCCAATCGATTTCGGCAAATGGGGTTGGGTAACGCCATTGTTGCGGCACGTAACCGCGCGTCAGCAAATAGACCATAGCCAACCATTCGGCTATCACCCCCTTTATCGCATTATGTTTTTTGTCTTTCATTATTTTTTCCAAATTTTTAGGGCAATATCATAAAGCCGATTATGGCTTTCGCGGGTTAAGGCGATGGTTTTGGTCAGGGCGTCGCGCATCGATAAGTTTTTTTCTTTGTATAATGTAAGGAGCTCTTTTGCCACCGTCTGTTGCTCCTCCTCCGCCATTTCCGCCAAGACCAACACCATTTCGCCGCGCCAATTTTTTTTATGTTGGCAGGTCGCCAATAATTGGGCGAGGGGTCGCGTGATATATTCCTCATGAATTTTTGTCATTTCCCGCGCCAGGCAGGCCAATCGCTCGGGGTAGGCTGTCGCCAATTCGCTGAGGTAAGTTTCGGCCTTATGCGGCGGCAAAAAAATCACCGCACAACCAAGGCCGGGCCGGCTGACCGCTTGCCAAAAATCGGCGCGCGCGCTTGTTTTTGGTGGGGGAAAACCAAAGAACGAAAAAACATTCATCGGCAGGCCGCTGGCCACCAGCGCGGTTAAAACCGCCGACGCGCCGGGCACCGGCACAATTTTTATACCGGCCGCCGATGCCACCCGCACCAGCGGGAACCCCGGGTCAGAAACCAACGGCGTGCCGCCGTCGCTTATCATGGCGATGTTTTTATTAGCTTGCAATTGCGCCATGATGCTGGCGATGGCATTTTTTTCATTATGGTCATTGACCTGCATGGTTTTTTTGCGCAGGCCATAATGGGCAAATAATTTTTGCGAATGGCGCGGGTTTTCGCACAACACCAAATCGGCGTCGCGCAACAGGGCCAGGGCGCGCGGCGTCAAGTCATCCAAATTTCCAATCGGCGTGGCAACAAGATAAAGCGGCATGGCGATTATTCGGTTTGATAAATAGCATAAAGGGCCTGCGGGATATAAAAACCGCGGGCTTCCTCGGTCAGGGATAATTCGCCGAAGGTGGTTTTTGCCGCGCGGCCATTGTCGATGTTGTTGTCGCGAAACGCCTGCTGTAGTGCGCGCGCCAGGCTGTAACAACTGGCGCGAATGGCGTAGGCGGTTAAAAACACCGCGCCGGGTTGATTTGGCGTTAATAACTTTGGCAGGAGCGAGAGAAGCTCCGGCAGGTTTTGCCAAATATCCCACCCCTCCCCCTTTGGCCCACGGCCAAATTTTGGCGGGTCGAGCAAAATCAAATTATAGGTTTTGCCACGGCGAATGTCGCGATGCGCAAAATCGATGGCGTCGTCGATAAGCAACTTGACGCCCTTGTCGCGGCTGATATTTTCCTCGGCGTAAAGAATTGCTTTTTTCGACGCATCGACATGGGTAACCGCCGCGCCATGATTGGCCAGCAACAACGACGCCATGCCCGAATAGGCAAATAAATTCAGCGCGGTTGGCGCGGGGGATTTTGGCAATTGTTCGCAGAGGCGTATCATCTCGGGCCAGAGCAAGGCTTGCTCCGGAAAAAAACCATAATGGCGAAACGGCGTCAGCCGCGCCAGCAACGGCACGCCAAAATGGTCGACCGCCCATTTATCCGCCATTTGTTTTGCGACATGCCATTTGCCAAAATTGTCGGGGTTGCCTGATTCGCTGTCGGCCCTGAAAGTTTGGCTGTCTTTTTTTTGCGCGCTGGTGACAAATTCGGCGGTGATATCGCGCCAATTATTTGGGTCAGCCGGTTGCCACAGGGCTTGGGGTTCGGGCCGGATAAATTTTTGACCACCAAGTCTTTCTAATTTTTGACCATCGCCGCTGTCGACCAGGGTGAAGGACGGGCTGTTGCGCAATGCCCGTGGTTGGTAAAAAAAATCGGCCGCGATAGGCATGGCCGGAAAATCCTGGTGGTTGAGATTGAAATCTGGCATAGGGGTTTATGATTCGTGATGGTAAGAAAAGCAGATGGCAGTGATAAGCAATTTGTGATAGAAAACCTATAGGCAAAAAATCGGCAAAAAACAAATAGCCAGAAGACCAAAAAAAACTTACCAACCGCATCAAATTGGCCAATCATGTTATCGGCAATGTCTCCCAAAATGTCGCAAAAAATGTCAACCAACCCGCCAGCCATTACCAGCGCGCAGAATGAAAAGATAAAATTTCTGACGGCATTGCGCTTGAAAAAAAATCGCCAGGCCCATGGCTGTTTCTTGCTCGAGGGGGTTCAGGCGATTATCGACGCCGCCAATGCCAATCGCGCCATCAAACAAATTTTTTACACAACACACGCGATGCAGGTTGTTACCTTTGCCGATATTGTCGCGCGTCAGCCGAAATGTTTTTTGTTGGATGATAAGGTGGCGTTAAAGGTTTCTCAGCGTGATAACCCCCTCACCGCCTTTGCCGTGGTCGAAACCTGGGAAAAAAATATCGATGATTTGTCGGTCACGCCCAATGGGCTTTATTTGGCTATCGACCGCGGACGCGACCCCGGCAATTTGGGAACGATGGTGCGTGGCCTGGTGGCCTTTGCTGGCGGTGGTGCGGCGGTTATTTTAATCGGCGACTCGGTCGATTTTTTTTCGCCTGAGGTCGCCCGCGCATCGATGGGTGCCATCAACCATTGCGCGGTTTATTGCGCCACCGAACCTGAATTCTTAGCCTGGTGCAACAAAAATAAGGGGGGTATTCATATCACCGCCACCGTGCCGCGCGGCGGGGTTGATTGCCGCACCCTGCCCTACCCTCGGCCACAAATGATTTTGCTCGGCAACGAACAGCAGGGTTTAAGCGCAGGCCTGCAATCCATCGCCCATGACCGCGCCACAATAAACATGGTCGGGGCGGTCGAATCGCTTAACCTTGCCATGGCGGCCAGCATCATGATGTTTGTCGCCACCCAAAAATAATGGTTATTTTATTTTTGGGTAATCGATGCGATATATCATTCACGACTCATTCCTCAGGCAACAGATTATCGGGAATATTTTTGCTGGCGTTGGCGCCCATTTTTTTCAATTTTTCACTTTGGCTGGTCAGGCTCCCCTTGCCGGTTGAAAGTTTTTTTAACGATTGGTCGTAGGAATCCTTCGCGCGGTCAAGGTTGCTGCCCACCGCCTGCAAATCCTCGACAAAGCCAACAAATTTATCATACAAACTGCCGGCCTGGCGCGCAATTTCCTTGGCGTTTTTATTCTGCGCCTCCTGTTGCCACAGGGTGGCAATGGTGCGCAGGACGAAAATAAAACTGCTCGGGCTGGCGAGCAGGATATTCCGCCGCCATGCCTCCTCCCACAGGTTCACATCTTGCTCGATGGCGGCGATGTAGGCTGGCTCGATAGGCACAAACATCACCACGAAATCCAGGCTGTTGAGTTCGGGGATTTGATGATAATTTTTCTCCGATAGGTCCTTGATATGTTTCCGCACCGCCGCCACGTGACGCAACAACGACGATTGTTTTTCAACCTCGTCCCCACCATTGACGAATCGCTCGTAATCGGCCAGCGACAATTTGGCGTCGATAATCAAATGTTTTTTGTCGGGCAATAACAACACGACATCGGGGCGAAATTGCTTGCCGCTAAGGTTATAACTCGGCTGGCTGAGGTAACCCACCCCCTCCTGTAGGCCAGAATTTTCCAACAACCGCGCCAACACCAACTCCCCCCAATTGCCCGACGTCTTGCCACTGCTGGTCAGGGCACGGGTCAGGTTGCTGGCGTCTTGCGATATTTGGCGGATTTGCTCCTGGAGGATGTTTCGCTCCAGGCTGGCATCGCGCGATATTTTTTCGATTTGGCCACGAAATTCGGTGATGTTTTCGCGGAACGGGTTGATGATGGTGCCGATTGAATCGATGTTTTTTTGCCGCTGGTCGTCTAAAATATCATAGGCTATCGATTTAAATTGGTTGCGCAATTCATCGACAAAATTGCTTGAAACCTCCTGTTGATGGGTGCTTTTTCTGATAAACCAGCCAGCCAACAAACCACACAGGAGACCGGCGACAAAAATCAGCACTGGGAAAATATCATTCATTTTCCCACCATAGCACTAATCGCCAATTTTAATAAAGTTTTTCCAAAACCACGCCGAAAGATAAGCCATCAGCAAGCCGATGCCGCTACCAATCACGATGTCAGAAAAATAATGGTTGAGCGTGATAAGCCGTTGCACCATGATAAGACCACCAACCGCGAAAACATATTTGTTATAGGCGGCCTTGGGGTTAAGGTAATAAAGCGTCAGGCAAACCGCCATGGCGGTGGTGGCATGGCCCGAGGGAAAGGAAGCCAATTTATTATAGCCGCCTTGCAAAAATTGCACGCTGTAGAAGCTAATCTCGCTATCGGGGGTTACATTATATGGCCGATAGCGACCGACCACGGTTTTTAAAATATTAACGATGATATTGGCCGAAAAAACCGCCAAAAAAATTCGCCCCGAATAACGCACCCATTGCTGGCGAAGTTTATGCCCCTTCTTCAAATACAAAAAGAACGATGACGCTATCAATACCATGCCCGCGCCGCTAACCCAATTCTTGGCGCGGCCGATTTCATCAAGAGTGTAAAGCAAAAAAGACTGGCGGTTTTTGGTCAACCATTCGACGCTTTTAATACCATCAGCCAAAAATTTATCGACCAGAAAAAAACTTGCGATACCGGCCAGCAAAAAAATAATTGCGTATTTTTGCAACATGGCGCTGTCTAACCTCAACGGCCCTGATTTATGCGCCGCCGATTTCACGGCGTCAGATTTTTTGCCGGCTTTTATCGCGCTGGATATTTTTTTTGTCATTTTATTTTTCATCACGAGCTCCTGTTTGATAATTCCTTTTATCCCCAGCTATTACCGCAAGATTCTACTTTTTAGCAAGCTGTTCTTTTGCTGGTTTTTTAACCACCCGCCCATAATAATCCCACAGCATCAGCGCGACCACCGAGCGATAAGGAGTCCAGGCAAGCGACGCCTTTTCCAATTCCTTGGGCGTTGGGCGTTTTTTCAATTGGTAAAGATGTTGATGCGCCAATTGCAATGCCAAATCGCCCTTTGGGAAAACATCGACCCGGCCAAGCGAAAAAAGCGCAAAAATCTCCCCCGACCATTCGCCAAAACCTTTCTGCGCCACAATATGGGCAATGATTTCCTGGGTCGAAATTTTTTTTAAATTGTGGGGTTGAAAAATACCATCAAGCGTCGCCTGCGCCAACAGCTGTATCCGTTCAATTTTTTGCCGTGATAGGCCGGCACCACGCAATGCCTCGGGCGAATGACGCAAAATATTTTCGGGGGTGACCTCCCCCACCAAGGATAAAAACTTTTTTATAATGCTGGCGGCGGCGGCCGCGCTTATCTGTTGGCTGATTAAGATATTGGCAAAACTGGCAAAGCCGATATATTCCCGTTTGGCCGGGGTTGGCGGGCCAACCAACGATAGTAGTTTTTTAACCCGCCGGTCACGCTTCGCCAATAAACTGCATGATTTTTTGACAAATTCTTTGTCATGCAATAAAAAATTCTTATTATGTTCATCCATTTTATCTTTTTATAGACTAAAGAGGTAAATTGCAAAGCTTTTCAAAACGTGATAATTAAACAATATAGCCCAAGCATAAAAATGAAAGATTTTGGCCGTTTCCTTCGCCACCTGCTGGCGTGTCTTATATTGTGTCTGTTGTTGCAACCGGTGCTACAGGTGGCTAACGCGCAAACCATGAGCCAAACCAATAATGCCGATGAATCGCCGGTCGCGCCATCACCTTTGAAAGCCAATTTTACCAAACCGACCATTTTGCCGCTCCCTGCCAGTTCGCTTTTCCCGACCCCGCGCCCCGCCCAAGCCAACGCGTCGGCGGTTGTTCCTGCCAATCCGGACGCCAAGTCAAATATCAAAGCACCGCCGCCAATCCCCGCCAAGGAGACGGCCAACACCAACCAACAAAACAGCTATAATTCTAGCGACAGCGACGCCGCGCTGAGTAATTTGTTCGAAGATGCGGAAGTAGCCGCCGCCCCCGACCCCAACGAAGGTCGCAATCGCCAATTGCTTGATTTTAATATCTTCCTCGACCGCGCCTTTTTAAAACCAATATCGACCGTGGTGGTGGCGGTCTTGCCGTCACCAGTGGCGCAGATTATGCGTAATATTTTAAGCAACATGCAGGAACCAAGCAAATTCGTTTTCTTAACCCTCAGCGGGCATTTTACCGATAGCTTGTTAACCCTGTCGCGTTTTACCATCAACACCACCCTTGGTATCGGCGGCGCGTTTGACCCGGCCAGTTCCTTCACCCCCGCCCTCCGCACCAAGGACACCAGTGCCGATTTAATGTTGGCCAGTTGGGGCGTGCCAATCGGCGATTACAACGTGGCGTTCTTTAGCGGGCCGAGCAGTAAACGCGCCGGCCTTGCCGGTTCCCTCGAATCGATTATCAACCCGGCGAGCATTGCTTTAAGCTTGCTCTTTCCCGCCGAAGATTCTATTATCAGGGCAAGCATGTTGGGGGCGTCGGCCACGTTAAATCGGCCGGCCGCGCTTGATAGCATCGCTGACTTTGCAGATCCTTACGCCGTGGCACGTTCGGTTTATTGGCAAAATTATCAACAACGCGAAAAAAACTATATCAACAAAAAATAAATATAAAAAAATAATTTTTAGGATAAAAAAATGAAAAAAATTGCTCTCTCGATGATGGTCGCCTTTGGTATTTTTGTTGCCGCTTTTAATCAGCCCGCGCTGGCGCAAAGCAAAAGCCAGGACGAAGTGAAAGTCTTCATGCTGGGTTTAAGCAAAACCGTGGTCGGCTTGGTGCGTTCCAACCTGCCCGACGCCGAATATAATAAAAAAATGAGTGGGTTGGTTGACAAACATGCCGCCTATGACCAGGCCTCGGCCTTTGTCTTGGGGCAATATAATCGCCAATTAAACGATGACGACCGCAAGCGGTTCAAGGTCGCCTTGATAGATTACTTTCATATTTTCTTTGCCCGCCAATTTAAAAATTATAAAGGCCAAGAAACCGTGGTTGATAGCGTTGATGTTGGTAGCAACGATATCTATACCGCGCATGTAACATTTGCGCCCGCCGCTGGCTCGAACACCCCTGCCCTGAAAACCTCTTGGCGGTTGTGGTGGCATAATGGCGATTTCCGCGTGATGGATATTGTTGTCAATAATATATCGATGATAGCGGTGATGCGTTCTGAAATTACCTCCATCATGGGGCAAAGCAACGGCGATATCAATCAGCTGATTGCCCGCCTGCATGAACGCGCCTTGACCGTGCCGGTTAAGTAATGGCGCGCGCTGTTTTTTTGTTTTGAGGAATTTTTAAAAAACATGCGCGATAATATCAGAAATTTTGCCATCATCGCTCATATCGATCATGGCAAATCGACCCTGGCCGACCGGTTGATAGAAATGACCGGAACCCTTTCCAGCCGCGAGATGAAGGAGCAAATCCTGGATTCGATGGATTTGGAACGGGAGCGCGGCATCACCATCAAATCGCAAACCGTGCGTTTGAATTACAAGGCCAAGGACGGCAAGGATTATATCCTAAATCTTATCGATACCCCTGGGCATGTTGATTTTTCTTACGAGGTATCGCGTGCCCTGGCGGCTTGCGAGGGATGTTTGCTGGTGGTTGACGCATCGCAAGGGGTCGAGGCGCAAACCCTGGCCAATGTTTATTTGGCGTTGGAAAATGATTTGGAAATCGTGCCGGTGCTGAATAAGGTTGATTTGCCCGCCGCCAATGTGGCGCGGGTCAAGGAGCAAATCGAAAACGTGGTCGGCCTGCCGTGCGATAACGCCATCGAAATTTCGGCCAAAAGCGGCATGGGAATTGATAAGGTGTTGGAGGCTATCGTCGAGCGATTGCCGCCGCCCAAGGAATCGGGGGTTAAGGAAACCCGCGCCTTGCTTATCGATAGTTGGTATAATAGCTACCTCGGCGTTATGTTGTTGGTGCGGGTGTTCGACGGCAAATTGGCCATTGGGCAAAAATTTCGCTTGATGGAAACCGGTGCCAGCCACGATATCGAACGGCTGGGCGTGATGAAGCCAAAATTGGTCGATGTTAAGGAATTGTCGGCCGGCGAGGTCGGGGTTATTATCAGCGGTATAAAACAAATTTCGGATTGCAAGGTTGGCGACACCGTAACCGACGACCGCAAACCCGCCACCACCGCCCTGCCCGGGTTTCGCCCGTCGGAACCCGTGGTGTTTTGCGGTATTTTCCCCGCCGACCCGTCGGATTACAACGAATTAAGGGATTCGATGGAAAAATTATCGCTCAATGACGCCAGTTTTCAATTCGAACCCGAAACATCGGCCGCGTTGGGGTTTGGTTTTCGCTCGGGGTTTTTGGGCCTGTTGCATTTGGAAATTATTCAGGAACGTCTGCGCCGCGAATTCAACATGGATATTATTTCTACCGCGCCATCGGTTATTTATAAATTGGCATTGACCGACGGCACCGAAAAGGAATTGCATAACCCGGCCGACATGCCCGAACCCCATTTAATCACGGCGATAAAAGAACCATGGATTAAGGCCACCATTTTGGTGCCCGACGAATATTTGGGCGGCGTGTTATCATTATGCACCGAACGGCGCGGCGTGCAAAAAAACTTAACCTACGTCGGCACGCGGGCGATGTTGATTTACGAATTGCCGTTAAACGAAACGGTGTTCGATTTTCACGACCGGTTAAAATCTATCTCGCGCGGTTATGCGTCTTTCGATTACGAATTGATTGATTACAAGGAAAGCGATTTGGTCAAGGTGATGATTCTTATCAACGCCGAACCGGTCGATGCCCTGGCCATGATATTGCACCGCGCGTCTGCCGAAACCCGTGGCCGCGCCATTTGCGAAAAATTAAAGGAAGTCATCCCCCGCCAATTATTTCAGGTGCCATTGCAGGCCGCCATTGGTGGCCGGATTATCGCCCGCGAAACAATTCCGGCGGTGCGCAAAGACGTGTTGGCCAAATGTTACGGCGGCGACGTAAGCCGCAAAAAGAAATTGTTGGAAAAGCAAAAGGAGGGCAAAAAACGCCTGCGCCAATTTGGCAAGGTCGAAATCCCCCACAGCGCGTTTTTGGAAGTTTTGAAACGCGACTAGGCCATTATGTTCGCCCTATCGCTGACGCTACTTGAGGGCATTATGTTCGCCCTATCG
>JASGCL010000029.1:5206-18564 GCA_030054115.1 Hydrotalea sp. | reverse complement strand
CGTTGAATGCTGGAAAATTGGCTGGTGATAGAATTAAAATGAAACGGAATTTTATCGGTCGGGCCGTGGCGATGTTTGGCGATGATGAGCTCGGCCAGATGCTCGACTTCCTTCAACCGCGCCTGTATTCGTTGCTCGTCGGCATCGGTTTCGGGTTTTTCATTTTTTAAATAATAGGCCTCGCGGTATAAAAAAGCGACGATGTCGGCATCTTGCTCGATAGAACCGGAATCGCGCAGGTCAGAAAGTTGCGGCGTTTTGCCGGTCGGTTTGTTCGAACGTTTTTCAACATCGCGCGACAATTGCGACAGGGCAATCACCGGCACATGCAATTCCTTGGCAATTACTTTAAGGCCGCGCGAAATTTCCGTGACCTCGGCAACGCGGTTGTCATGGCGCGTTAAGCCCGAAGGTTGCAACAATTGCAAATAATCAACCACGATTAAATCGAGCCCGCCCATCGTGCGTTTGGCGCGGCGCGCCCGTTGGCGCATCGCGGTGATAGAAAGCGACGGGCTGTCGTCGATATACAAATTGGAATCTTTTAAATCATTAAGGGCGCGGCAAAATTTTTGAAAATCATCGTCCGACATTTCGCGCCGCACGCTAATCGACGACACGCCGGTCATCTGGCACAAAATACGGTTGGTCAATTGCTCGGCCGACATTTCGAGCGAGAAAAACAACACGCGTTTTTTTTCGCTCTGCCGTGGGCTCATGTCATCCTCGGGGGCGGCATCCATCACCAATGGAATACCCGCAACCTGCGCCGCCAGCGACACGGCGAAGGCGGTCTTCCCCATGCCGGGTCGCGCCGCCAAAATAAAAAGGTCAGACGGGTTAAGCCCACCAAAAAAATCATCCATCTCCGGAAAGCCGGTCGGCACGCCGGCGTATTTCGATTTATCTTGGCGGCGTTTTTCGATTTCCTGAATCAACCCCGCGCCAAACACCGACAGGCGATTGAATGTTTTTTCCGCCACGCCATATTCGGCCAATTGAAATAATTGTTGTTCGGCATGTTCGATTTGCTTTGACGATGTTGCCTCGTTATCGGCCAGGTCGCGGGCGCGGGCAATCATGTCCTCGCCAATCATGATAAGTTGCCGCTTGCGGAACAGGTCGCTGACCACCGCGGCGTAATCGCGCACATTGACCAGGCTGGGCACATGGCTGACCAACCCGGCCAGGTAACGGCCGACGTCAACCCCGCCGGCTTCCTCGCCATGGAACAGGTGGCGCATCGTCGCCGGCGTCGCCAATTGCCCCTTGTTTTGCAATTCCATAAAATAATGAAAAATCCGGCGATGCAATGGCTGGTAAAAATAATCGGGGCTGGCCACGGTTTCGGCCACCAAACCATAAAGGTCATTGTTGCGCAACAACGCGCCGAGCAAGGCGGCCTCCAGGTCGATATTATAGGGCACCTCCTTGGTGGCGTCCATGGCATCACCGCCGCGCGCCACCGCCTGGCCAACATCGGGCAGGTTGTCATTGTGATAGGCCACATTATCAGCGGCGGGAAAGGAAGAATCGGTCATAACCTTTCATAATACGATTCGCCGCCGCAAACCAGTTCTCATGGCTTATCCCCATTTTTCTTTTTTCAATTTTTTGCGGTTGGCTTGGCAAGCTGTGGATAAAATTTTTATTGCCGATAGTTGCTATAGTTGCCGCGCCGGCCAATATTTTTTCTTGCCAATGGTTTATGTTTGGCCTATAAATTTAATGGGGGGCATGTAATTCAATAGTTCCAGAACTATAGAAATGATTTTTATCCTATGGCCAAGACCAGCAACAACACCGAACGTTTTGAACAATTGAGGCAGGATTACCGCCAAATGTTGTTGATTAGGCGGTTTGAAGAACGCGCCGGACAACTTTACGGCCTCGGTCTTATCGGCGGTTTTTGCCATCTTTATATAGGGCAGGAGGCGGTGGTGGTCGGCCTGCAATCGGTTATGAAAAAGCAAGATTGCGTTATCACCAGTTACCGCGACCATGGCCACATGTTGGCGGCCGGCATGGCCCCGGCCGGTGTTATGGCCGAATTAACCGGTCGGTCGGCGGGTTACAGCCGTGGCAAGGGCGGTTCGATGCATATGTTTTCGCGCGACAAAAATTTTTACGGCGGCCACGGCATTGTCGGGGCGCAGGTGCCGATTGGTGCCGGCCTGGCCCTTGCCCTGCAATACAACCACGAAAAAAATAAAAAAGAAAAATTGGGCGCGTCTTTTATTTATTTGGGCGATGGCGCTTTGAACCAGGGTCAGGTTTATGAAACATTCAACATGGCGGCGCTGTGGAAATTGCCCGCGGTGTTTGTCGTGGAAAATAATCGCTACGCCATGGGCACCTCGGCCAAGCGGTCATCGGCCAACGACGGGCGGTTGTGCGACCGCGGTATTGCCTATGGCATCAAGGGTATTCAGGTCAACGGCATGGATGTCGAGGCGATGCGTCAGGCCGGTATCACCGCCAACGAACATATTGCCGCCGGCCATGGGCCGATTATTATCGAGGCGCAGACCTATCGCTATCGCGGCCATTCGATGTCTGACCCGGCGAAATACCGCACGCGCGAGGAAGTGGACAAAATGCGCACCCAACATGACCCGATAGAACATGCCAAAAAAATCTTGCAAGACAATGATTTCTTGGATGAAAAGGGCGAAAAGGAAATCGAGCAAGAGATTAAAACCATCGTCGCCGAGGCGGTAAAAATCGCCGAAACATCACCCGAGCCGAAAGAGTCCGAACTTTGGACCGATGTCGTGCAATAAATAATGTTAAGGAGAACACCATGCCGCAAATTTTAATGCCCGCCCTATCGCCCACCATGACCGAGGGCAATTTGGCAAAATGGCTCATCAAGGAGGGGGAGAAAGTTACCCCTGGGCAAATTATCGCCGAGATTGAAACCGATAAAGCAACCATGGAGGTTGAAGCGGTCGACGGCGGCACGCTGGCCAAAATCATGGTCGCCGGCGGCACGCAAAAGGTTCAGGTCGGCACGCCGATAGCGATAGTGTTGGAGGAAGGCGAAACATTGGAATCAGTCGCCGCCGCCGCGCCAAGCACCGCGCCCACCGAAACCCCGACGGAAAAAACAGAACAAAGCGCGCCAAGCGGCGAGGCACCATCGCCCGCCGCCACAACATCGGCACCCGCCACTGCCCCCACGTCGGCGCCGGCCCCGGCCGAACCCGAATGGACGGGCAAAACAACCATGTTATCGGTGCGCGAGGCATTGCGCGACGCGATGAAGGAAGAAATGGAGCGCGATGACAAGGTTATCTTGCTGGGCGAGGAAGTCGGCGAATACCAAGGGGCCTATAAAGTAACCCAAGGGTTGCTCGACCAATTTGGCGCGAAGCGCATCATCGACACGCCAATTACCGAAATGGGTTTTGCCGGCATTGGGGTTGGCGCGGCGTTTCACGGCTTGCGGCCGATAGTCGAATTCATGACAATGAATTTTTCGATGCAGGCGATGGACCAAATTATCAACAGCGCGGCCAAAACGCTTTACATGTCGGGCGGGCAAATAAACTGCCCGATAGTATTTCGCGGCCCCAACGGCGCGGCGGCGCGGGTCGCGGCGCAACATTCGCAATGTTTTGCCAGCTGGTATTCGCATATCCCCGGGCTGAAGGTCGTGGCGCCATATAGCTCGGCCGACGCCAAGGGTTTATTGAAATCGGCGATTCGCGACAACAACCCGGTGATTTTTTTAGAAAACGAAATTCTATACGGCCAGTCATTCCCCGTGCCCGACACCGACGATTGGCAAGTGCCGATTGGCAAGGCGAAAATCGCCCGCGCCGGCACCGACGTAACTATCGTTACCTTCTCCATCATGGTTGGCAAATCGTTGCAGGCCGCCGATGAATTGGCAAAATTGGGCATCGAGGCCGAGGTTATCGACCTGCGCACCATAAGGCCGCTGGATGTGCCGGCGATTGTTGAATCGGTCAAAAAAACCAACCGCGTCATCACGGTGGAGGAAGGATGGCCACAATCGGGCATCGGCGCGGAAATTATGGCGGTCATCAACGAACAATGTTTCGATTGGTTAGACGCCGCACCGGTGCGGTTATGCGGCAAGGACGTGCCATTGCCATACGCCCAGAATTTAGAAAAGTTGGCTTTGCCGCAAATTGCTGATATAATAAACCTGACCCGCGCCCTTGTCGGAAAATAATTTTGAAAAAATATATAAATAAAACCTGCACAAGATTTAAAACATAATGAACAACCAACCGCGCATTTTCATCAGCCCGCTGGCCAAGCGCATGGCGGCGGAGCGTGGCGTCGTAATTAATAGCATCACCGGTTCCGGCCCCCATGGCCGGATTGTTAAGGCCGATATCGAAAAACTCGGGAGCGGCGGCCAAGCAACCAATGGTGCGGTGAACGGCGCGATGATGCCGCAAACCGCGACCATAAAATTGGATAAAAATTTTGAACCGCCATTCACGTTGGACCCATTAACCGCAATGCGCCGTGTTATCGCCGAACGTTTGACATTGTCAAAAACCACCGTGCCGCATTTTTATTTAACCATCGATTGCGACCTAAGCCGCGTTTCCGCCCTGCGAAAAAAATGGCAAGAAATCGATAATATCAAGGTCAGCATCAACGACGTAATTATCAAGGCACTGGCCATGGCCTGCCAAAAGGTTCCGGCCGCCAACGCCAGCTTCACCAAGGACGGAATTAAAATGTTCCAATCGGTCGACGTGGCGGTGGCGGTGGCAATCGACGGCGGGCTTATCACCCCCATCGTGCGCCAGGCATCACGAAAATCACTGCAAACCATTTCGGCCGAGATGAAAACCCTGGCCAGCAAAGCCAAAGAGGGAAAATTAAAACCCGAAGAATACCAAGGGGGCACCATTTCGTTGTCGAACCTCGGCATGTTTGGCATCAAGCAATTTGACGCGGTTATCAACCCGCCGCAAGGGGCGATTTTGGCGGTTGGTGCCGGGGTTGAAACGCCGGTGGTGCGCGACGGGCGCATTACCGTCGCGCCCATTATGACGGCAACATTGTCATGCGACCACCGCGTGGTCGATGGTGCCATCGGCGCGAATTTGTTAAAATATTTTAAACTTTACATCGAGGATCCCGCCTTGATGTTTTTTTCGTGAACTGTTGGTTTTTGAATGAAACTATGTTATAATTTAAATTATAATAAAATACACAACAACCCAACCAACCATCAAGGAGCGCGCAATGAAAAAATATTTAATTAGCGGCGACAAAGAATCGCCGAATGGATAATAGGCAAATAATATGAGGGGATAAAAATATCAATCTATAGATTACAATAATTTTTTTATGTCTCTCACCTTATCTGATATAATTTTAATTATACAAACTGGTATTTTTATTATCTCCGCGATTGTTGCCTATATGTCTTTTAAGCAATCTGAAACGCTTAATAAAAAAAATGTAACGATTAGCCAAATTACCTATCAAAAACAGGATGAGCGATATATCGAGGCCTATTATACATTTCGTGATTTGGTAAATGATAATTTTTTATTTGAAAAACTAATTGATATTAAAAAATATAAAAAAGAACGGCGCGCGGTAAGTTATGTGTTAAATTATTACGAATTTATTTCGCTTTGTGTTCGCAGTAAATCGTTTGATGAAAAAATTTTTAAGGAATTGCAAGGCTAAAACATCATTGACCTTTACATCACTACCGAAAAATTTATTAAATTATTGCATGCGCAGGCAGGAAACAGCAAAACATTCGAAGGTCTTATTTGGTTAGTGACAGAAAAATGGAAAAAAGATTATGAACAATATAAAAAGGATTTAAAGGAAAAATAAAACAATGACCGATTTCGATCTTATTATTATTGGTGCCGGGCCCGGCGGTTATGTGGCGGCGATTCGCGCCGCGCAGTTAAAGCTGAAGGTCGCGGTGGTGGAATCAACCCACCTCGGCGGTGTCTGCCTTAATTGGGGTTGCATCCCGACCAAGGCGCTGTTGCGCTCGGCCGAGGTTTTACGCCTTGCCAAACACGGCAAAGAATTCGGCGTCATCGCCGACAATGTCAAACCCGACATGGCGGCCATGATAACGCGGTCGCGCGGCGTCGCCGACAAATTGTCGCAGGGCGTGGCTTATCTGCTGAAAAAAAATGCCATCCAAGTTTTTAACGGCCGCGGCATGTTGGCCGGTGGGGCGGCGGGCAACCGGTCGGTCAGCATCGCCATGAATGACAAAACCACCAAGACCATCACCGCCAAAAATATTATTTTGGCAACCGGCGCGCGCGCCAAAGAAATAAAAGGTTTCGAGGCCGACGGCGTCACCGTTTGGAATTATCGCCACGCCCTGAAACCACCGAAACAACCAAAATCGATGATAGTGTTGGGCAGTGGCGCCATCGGTATCGAATTCGCCAGTTTTTATAATGAAATCGGCGTCAAGGTAACGGTCGTCGAATTATTGCCGCGCATCTTGCCGCAGGAGGATTCAGAAATTTCCGCCATGGCCGAAAAAATGTTGGCGGCGCAGGGCATCACTTTCAAAACCAATAGCGCGGCCGAAAAATTAACCAAAACATCGTCGGGCATAAAATTGGATATCAAAACCGCCAAGGGCATGGAGACGTTGGAGGCCGATATTTTGCTGTCGGCGGTCGGCATCACCGCCAACACCGAAAATTTGGGTTTAGAAAAAACAAATATCAAACTCGACCGCGGTTGTGTCGCGACCAACGAATGGGCCGAAACGGGCGAAGCCGGCATTTACGCGATTGGCGATTTGGGCGCGCCGCCGTGGTTGGCGCATAAGGCCGAGCATGAGGGAGTTATCGCCGTCGAACGCATCGCCGGCGTACGCGACATTCACCCGCTGAACCGCGCCAACATCCCGGGTTGCACCTATTGCCAGCCGCAAATTGCGTCGGTCGGCATGACCGAGGATAAGGCCAAGGAGCGCGGCATTGCGGTAAAAATTGGCCGCTTCCCATTTCAGGGCAACGGCAAGGCAATCGCCCTGGGCGAGGCCAGCGGTTTGGTCAAAACAATTTTCGACGCCAAAACCGGCGAATTGTTGGGGGCGCATTTGATTGGCGCGGAGGTCACCGAGCTCATCAACAGCTTCACCCTGTCGCGCACCTTGGAAACGACCGAGGCCGAAATCATCCACACCATTTTCCCCCACCCCACCCTATCGGAAATGATTCACGAATCGGTGATGTCGGCTTTTGGCCGCGCCATTCATATTTAATATATAGAGTCGTTGGTAAGCTAAAGCCTGGCGGGTTATAATACCGGCCGTGCTGTGCCCTCGAACCAACCTTGCGTCTGTTCATAAGCTTGGGCGATTTTTAAAACCGCGACATCGTGAAATGGTCGCCCGACCAATTGCACGCCGGTCGGCATGCGGCCGGCGGCGATGGAATTTTTTTTGTCGGCGGCAATATCAGCAAACCCCGACGGCATGGCCACCACCGGACAACGACTTTGGCTGTTGAACATTGCGGTCATGAATGGTTGGTTGGCCGACACCCATTTTTCGCGCGCCACGCCACCCTCGACCACTTTCTTTTTTTTAAAATCCCATCGGTTGCCATCGGCCTTCGCCCCGACCTTTGAATTGGTTGGGGTTAATATCGCATCGTATGTTGCAAACACCTCAGCCAATTGGTGCGCCAGGGCCGATGTCATTTCCTCAGCCTTGAAATAATCAAGGCCGGTCGTCGTGTTGGAAAATTCGCCCCATTGCCGCGCGTAATCGGTCAGCAACGCCGCGGGTTTTTTATTCCTTACCAATTGCCCAAGGTAAGCCCCAGCCGAATGGGCCAACCGCGCCGTGATTAAGTAAGAAAAATCGGCGGGCAAGGGGATGTCGATTTCGCTAACCGACGCGCCCAAATTTTGGTAGGTTTTTGCCACAGCCAGCATGTTGTCGACAATTTCTTTATCGACCTGAAATGTTTTGCCCCAATCCACCACCATGGCAATTTTTACGCCGCGCAGCGAAACCTTATCGGGGTTATCATAAATCGCGCTGTAATCAATTTTTTCATTGACCGACGCCGGGTCGCGAAAATCGATACCGGCCATGGCCTGCATCATCATGGCGATGTCGCCAACCGAACGTGCCATCGGCCCCAGGTGGCAATAATAATCCAACCCCCATGGCCCCGGGTGCGGCACGCGGCCATAGGGCGGTTTGAACCCCACCACCCCCGACCAAGCCGCCGGAATGCGAAGCGACCCGCCGATATCACTGCCGGTGGCCAGCGGTGCAATCCCCATTGCCAAACCAGCCCCCGACCCGCCCGACGAACCGCCGGGCGAAAAATAATTGTGCCACGGGTTGGTGGTCACGCCATGAATGTCGGAATAGGTAAAACCAATCAGCGAAAATTCGGGCGTGGTGGTTTTGGCCACCGGCACCGCGCCAGCCGACAACAACCGCGCCACATGCGCGTCGGTGGTTCTGTCATGCTCCCCACGATGCAGGTTCGACCCGTAATCTTGCTGACTGCCCTTTAACGCCGCCTCCGCCTTTACCAACAGGGGAATCCCCTCCAGCGGGCGGGCGGTGTTATTTGCGTAATTTGCTTCGGCTTGCTTGGCTGACGCCAGGGCATGTTTGTCAAAAATTTGCGTTAAGCAATTGCACCGCTGTTGCGCCGCGTCGGCCCGCGCCAATGATAACTTCATCACCTCGACCGGTGATAATTCACGGCGTAAAAACAATTGCCGCAACCGACGCGCCGATAAATATAATATATCGTCGTTTTTCATAATCCCAGTTTAGGATTTTATATTTTATAAACAAGCGAAATCGCGCCCTGGCACTAGGCCATACCAGCCAGAAATTTTTGGCAACATGGTAAATAATACGCCGCAAACATCGCCGTAAGCATAGGCCTCGGCCGTCCCTCGGGCGCAGGTGATATTAACGGCTGTAATATTCGATGATAAGGTGCGGTTCCATTTCGGTTGGATAGGGCACCTCATCCAATTTGACATCGCGGGTAATTTTTAACGACATCTTTTTTTCATCAAATTCGATATAATCGGGCACGTCGCGTTCAGACGATTTGCGCGCAATTTCTATCATGTCCATTTTTTGCGAGGCCTGACGCACACTTACCGTCGCGCCGTTTTTCACCGTGTGCGATGGAATGGTGATACGTTGACCGTCAATTTCAACATGGCCGTGCGACACAAATTGCCGCGCCGCAAACATGGTCGGCACCAATTTGGCGCGATACACCATGGTATCAACGCGATGTTCCAACAGGTTGATTAAATTTTCCCCTGAATCGCCACGGCGACGGGCGGCCTCGGTATAGTATTTCGAAAATTGTTTTTCGGTGATGTTGCCATAGTAACCTTTTAATTTTTGTTTGGCGCGCAATTGAATACCATAATCCGACAATTTGCCACGGCTGGCACCATGTTGGCCCGGGCCGCGTGGCGATTTGGCGAATGGGCTTTTCGCCCGCCCCCACAAATTAACGCCCAAGCGACGTTCGATTTTATATTTGGCGGCTATTCTTTTGGTCATGGTATTTTATGCCTCGATTAGTTTGGTTATTTGCTTTCGATGGTTTTTTTGGTCGCCAACAATATCAACAGGCCCGGCACCGATAAAATTATCATCGCCACGGCAATAATCTCAGGCGATGACACCTTCAACAATTGCAGTAACCCAGTGGTTGGGATGGTCAATAGAAATTGGGGAATCAACGGCAGGGTGGTTACCGTCGGCACAACGCTGGCCGAGGCCAAGGAGGTGAAGGCCACCACCGATGTCAAAAACGCCCATTGCGTGACGCTGTGTTTGGGGTTAACCATCCGCGCCGCCAGGGCGAGAATGGCGACGGTCGTCATCGCTTCGCTGATGTTGGCGATGGAAACCGTGGCAAACAACATCGGAAGGTTTGGTCCAACCCGTAACATTATCGGAAAGAATATCGGCGCCACCATGGCCAGCACGATACCAATCATCAGCGCGCGATAAAGCCCCATGCAATAGGTAACCACCGCGCCCAAAATCAAACCGACAATGGCAACCAGCGGCCCCATGTTTTGCACAATGCCGGCCGCGCTTTTAAGCTCCTCGTTTTGGAAGCCAAGGCCGTTATAAAAATTAATGCTGAGCAATGACATCATGCTGTTGCCATATTTATAGAGCAACAACAGGGCAAATAATGACCAAATTTGCTTCGATTTAAAAACATCGGCAAAGGGCGCAACCAACGCGCCGAACGAAAATTCTTGATGCTTGGTGGTCATTGGCACCATGATAATCGCCCACAGGCCAAGCAATTGCAGGGCGGCGAACACCATGATGAAATCAATGCCTACCTTCGCCAGCCATGGCGCGAGCACGCCGATAGCAATGCTTAAAAGGAAATAACCAATCACCGACATGGTAATGCCATGGGCTTGTTTTTTTGCCGACAACATTTCCACCCGCAGGGCGTCAAGCGCCATAATTTGGAAAGCACCAACCACCACTATCACCGCGCCAATCAACACGGCGGCCATGCCCTGCATGTTGCGGGCAAACAGGGTAACCAACAGGCAAATAATCGACAGAATTTGCAACCACATGGCCATGCCACGGCGTTGGCCGAATTTTTTTCCCAACCATGGGGCGGGCAATTTATCAATCAACGGTGCGAACAAAAATTTTAATGTAAAAATCAACGTGGCGACAGCCGCGGTAATCATCGGCGGGTTAGCCGAGCTAAGACCAGCCAACAAATTGCCAGTAAACAACAGCGATATACCGGTGGCAATGCCAAGCAGGAGCGAGATACCCATGTCGCGGCCGACGAAAGCCATCAAGGATGATAATAAACCATTGTCAGAAGATTTGTTCGTTTTCGCCATTGTCTTAGCCATTGTCGTCGCTACCTTTTTATTGTTTTTTTATTATAATTAGCAATTGGTTGCTTTTTGGCTACACAAAAAAATTATCCTTGTCAAGCTTTGTCGCGACGGGTTTTTGTTTCTTAGGCGCGATTTTATTTTTTTTGGCCAAGATGCATGAAGGCCGGCACGGCGTGCAATTGGCGCAACAACCACAGGCCGGGCAAGGCCAAGATAATCGATAGGGTAAAAAACCACGGATACCCCAAGGCCACCACCGCAAAGCCGGCCGGGGCCGACAGCATGTTGCGACCGATGGCCGAAAAACTGGTGAGGAGCGCAAGTTGCGTGACGCTGTGTTTTACATTAACCAAATGACCGATGAACCCGACCAAGGCCGCGGTGGCAAGACCGCCGGCAAAATTATCCGCCGCGATGGTCGCCGTCAACCAATTAACATCGTGGCCTTTCAAGCTGAGAAAAATATAAAATATATTGGCAGACGCCTGGGCCAAGCCACCCACCCACAGGGCCGACATGAAGCCGTAACGAAACACCACCACCCCGCCAAGCAAGCCACCGACCACCGTCATCACCATGCCAAAGGATTTGACTATCGTGCCGATTTCGACACCGGTAAAACCCATGTCGATGTAAAATGGATTGGCCATAATCCCCATGAAGGCATCGCCATATTTATAAAAAATTAAAAACAACAGCAAGGTGATGGCCTTGGGCTGGCGGGTAAAGAAATCCTTTAGCGGATACCAAAAACGCTCCGTCAAATAATCGCCCATCATCGCGGCTGATGATTTATAGGTTTTCCGTCTTGGCACCTCGCCCAATTTGGGGCAGGCCAACACCGCCAACACCCCGAAACATTGAAAGCCGGCGACAATGACAAATATAGTCGACCACAACATGGTTTGGTTGGCGTTCGCGCTACTGGCCAGGCTGTCGGATAATATCGGAATGCCACCCCCGATAAACAACATCGCCAAGCGATAACCGGTGGTGGCCACCGCGGCACCGGCCGCCTGTTCCCTATCCTTGACCATTTCGACGCGAATGGCGTCAATCATCATGTCTTGGCTGGCCGAAAAAAAGGCAACCAGCGTCGCCAAGCCCACGACCCAACCAATATGGTTAATCGGGTCGGCAAACCCCAGGGCGGCGATGGAAATAATCAAGCAACATTGCATCAACAGGGCCATGGCGCGGCGTTGCCCCAATTTTTTGGCAAACCACGGCAGGTAAGTTTTATCAAGCAACGGCGACCAAAAAAACTTGAGCGAGTAAGGCACCGCCACCAGCGACAACAGGCCAATTGTCTGCACCGAAATACCAAGTTTGCGCAACCAATAGGCCAGAATGCTCGATGTCAACAGCAACGGCAAACCCGACGAAAAACCAAGCACCAGCAGGATAAGAAATTTGGGCTTGCTATAGAGCGTCATCGCCGTCAACAGGCGGTTTGGGGCGGGCTTGGAACGGCTGGTCATGCTTTCGTTGCTAGCCAAAAAACATGCAATAATCAATCCTTTATGCGTGCTTTACCTGGCTTATATTTTTGGGTCGTTTTGGCGATTGCCACCAAATAGCGAGCTATGCTATGGTTAACGGTGTGGTGAGCGGACGAATGGGATTTATAAAAACCGCTTGGTTGCCCGCCAAACCATGCTATTGATAAAACAGGCATTATTAATAAAATATTGAGAAGCAAAGCAACCATGCAAAAAAAATCAGCAAACAAAGCAAGAAAAACAACGTTAATTATCAGTTTGGTGGCGGTGCTTGTCCTTATGGGGTTGGTGCTAAAAATGGCCACCGCGCAAACCCAACCCGCGCAACCCGGCAATGGTGGCACCACCCGCGATGTTATCACGACCACCGATAAGGCATGGGATGGGTCGGGTATTTACTACCCCCTAAGCCATAAAGATAAAATCACCGCGGTTAAAATCACCATCAAGGAACATGGCGCCACGCCGTGGCATTATCACCAAGGTCGCACCCTGGGCTACGTGTTGCAGGGCACATTGCGATTGGAAAAAAAAGATGGCGCCCATAAAGAATTTAAAGCCGGCGATGTGGTGGTGGAAACCATCAACACCGTGCACCATGGGGTTAATGTGGGCAAGGGCGACCTTGTCTTGATAGTATTTTTTAGCGTCGATAAAGACAAACCGCTGAGCAATAATATCTAAAATTTAAAAAAGGACATTGGAAAAAAATGAAGGATTTTTTTTTACAAAAACCACAAAAACCATTGCTGGTAAAAAAGCGGGTGGCCAAAAATAAATTGGCATGGTGGCAACCATTGCCGCCAGTATTGTCGCCGTTGCGCGGGCTGGGCAGTTTGCTGGCCGCCGGTATTATTGGCAATGGCATTGCGCTGGGCGTTCTGCTGGGCATTCTGGTAACGGCGAAGGTTGCTAACGCCGGCCAAACCAATAATAATATCATAAGGCCGACGGAAAATAACCTAA
>JASGCL010000029.1:0-5106 GCA_030054115.1 Hydrotalea sp. | reverse complement strand
ACCGCCACCGCCGACAACGCGCCGCCCATCAAGGGCACGATAAATAACAATGGCCTGTTGGTGTTTGCGGTTGGCCTGTCGCTGGGTGCTTATTTTTAATTACCAACCATAAAATTGGTTTTGCCCATTTTAGGCCGGTCGCGGCTTTCTAGCTTCGTGGTTTTTTTGACTGGCTGACAAAAAAATGTTTTAGCCAATTCAAAAATGACGAACGCGGGCTGATTTTATGATAGGCCCAGCGCAGTTCCCAAATGATAAAGGCGGCGAACAATAAGAACACCGCCAATTTAAAATACACCCAAAAGTCGGTGCTGGCATAAAACATCACCACCAAATTCAGTGCCGACAGAAAAGCCAAAAAACCAGCGAAGTGATAGCTCATATCATCCCACAGGTTGATTGCCTTAATCTTCTTTTCGTTTTTTAAAAATTTTTTACCGAACATGATACGCAAAATTGGTTTTTTATTATACATCGACAATATAACCGCCGCGGCAAATGTAAAATAAATAATAGTTGGCAATAATTGTATAAAGCGCGGCGTTTCAAAATAAATGGTCAAGCCACCCAGGCTGAGCAACATGACCAACATCACCATTTGCAAATTGGTGATACGTTTAAAAATAGTATAATAACCCAGGGTCGCACCCGTGGAGAAAATCATGCCGGCGAGCGTGGCCTTAAAAAGCCCACCACCAGTAAAGGCGTAAATCCCAACAAACAGAAAAGTTGGTAATAATTCGATTAACAGACTCATGGAAAATAACTACAAATTGATATAACACAATATGCCATGGGTTTCAACCTAAGTTATAGGCGTTGAAAGAGTCGCTATTATTTTTTATCTATTCTATTTTTCCTCGCGCATCAGGCGATAGGATAAAAGTATCGGGATAAAGGTGATAACCACCACAATCATCGCCACCACGTTGGTAACCGGTCGTTCGCGCGGGCGAAGCAATTGGTCGAGCATCCAAATTGGCAGGGTGGTTTGTTGGCCAGCGGTAAAGGTGGTGACAATGACCTCGTCAAACGACAGGGCGAAGGATAACATAGAACCGGCGAGCAAGGCGGTGCCAAGGTTCGGCAAAATAATGTGACGGAAGCTTTGCCAATAATTTGCACCAAGGTCGAGCGACGCCTCCACCATATTTGGCGACAGCCGCCGCAGGCGCGCGATGGCATTGTTATGCACCACCACCATGCAAAAGGTCGCATGGCCGAGCACCAGCGTCCAAAAACTATAGGGGATGTCGAAACTATAAAAACTGGCGCGCAGGGCCATGCCGGTAATAATACCCGGCAGGGCGAGCGGCAACAAAAGCCACAGCGACAAGATATTTTTGCCCAAAAAATTATGCCGCGCCAAGGCCATGGCGGTCAAGGTGCCAAACACCAGGGCAAAGGCGGTGGCTATCAAGGCGACCTGGACCGACAGGGTAATGGCCTGCACAATATCGGGGCGTTCGAACAACGCGATGTGAAACCACTTAAGCGTCAAGCCGGGCAAGGGAAATTGATAAGTCGTTTCGTCGGTCGAAAAACCATAAACAAAAATTAATAATATCGGCAGGTGCAAAAACAACAGGGCGAACAAAGTGCCGCCGCGCGTTACCCAATGGGGTTTGTTATAATTATGGATATTTATTTTTTTCATTTTTTTATTATTTTTATAAATTTCTTACAATGCTTATTACAAGGCCTTGAATGCCCCCAGGCGACCAGCCAAGGATAAATACACCGCCATAATCAAAATTGGCGCGATGGAAAAAACCGCCGCAAGTGGCAGGTTGCCGGCCACCCCCTGGTAACTATAAACCGCCTGGCCGATAAAAACGCGCGACGAGCCGATGATGCTCGGCGTGATATAATCCCCCAAGGTCAGGGAGAAGGTAAATATCGAACCGGCGGCAATGCCGGGAATAGCCTGCGGCAAGACAACGTAACGAAAGGTTTGGTTGGGCCGCGCGCCAAGATCGCCCGAGGCTTCCTGCAACGATTTGCTGACGCGGTCAAAACTGGCAAGCATCGGCAGTATCATGTAGGGCAACCACAAATAAACAAACACGATGAAGGTGCCAAGCAAGCTAAAAGACAGCGATGGGCCACCAATCACCGGCAGGGACAGAATAGAATCCAACAGCCAAGACAAATGAAGTTTGGTGAAGACATAGGTCAACACCCCCTCCTTCGCCAATATCAATTTCCAAGAATAAACCCGCACCAGATAACTCGACCACAGCGGCAACATGATGGCCAGGTAAAGCGCGGCGCGCACCCGTGGCTTGGCATGGCGCGCAATAAACCACGACAAGGGCATGGCCAAGATAATCGAGGCCATGGTAACCGCGGTCGCCATCACCACCGAACGGCTGATGATTTGAAAATTGCTGATTTGGAAAATCGCGGCGTAGGTTTTCAGCGTGAATTTTTTTATCAAGACGCCCGAAAATTCGTCTATCGAATAAAAACTATTTATCAACAAATTAACCAAGGAGCCAACATAGCCGAGCAAAAACCACGCAAGCGGAATCGCCAACAACAACCATGGTGCCAGCCATGGTTTTTCATAAACCATGCGATAAAATTTGCCCAAATGTTGCTTCATGATGTTGCCCATGGTTTATTTATTTAGGGGGTGCGCGGCCGACGCGGCGAAGGACAGGTAAACCTTGTCGCCTTTTTTTACATCGGGCTCCTGGCCGCTTGGCACAATCACCAAGAACATTTTGCCACCGGCCGCCTTATGGTCGGGCAAGGCCTCGAAATGCCAACTCGACCCTTGGTATTGCTGGTCGATAATTTTTGCCGCCAGTGATAAGCCGCCAGTTTTTTTCTGCTTGGCGATGGTGATTTTTTCACCGCGCACCGCGTGCCATTTTTCGGCCAGGCCGAGGTCTTTCGACAGGGCGGCGGTTAATAAATTAGCTCTGCCGACAAATTCGGCAACGAACAAGGATGCCGGTTTTTCGTAAATATCGAGCGGGGTTGCGACCTGCTCCAACTGCCCCTTATTAAATATCGCGATGCGGTCGGCCATGGCCAGTGCCTCACCCTGGTCGTGGGTGACATAAACGAAATTGATGCCGAGTTTTTTTTGCAGGCTTTTTAATTCGACGCGCATTTCTTCGCGCAATTTTAAATCGAGTGCCGATAGCGGCTCATCAAGCAGTAAAATTTTTGGCTTGGTCAGCAGGGCGCGCGCCAAGGCGACCCGTTGTCTTTGCCCGCCCGACAGGGCACCGGGTTTTCTATCCTCCATGCCGGTTAATTGCACCAACGCCAACATGTCGCGCGCCGCGGCATGGCGTTTGGCCTTAGCAACCCCGCGCACCATCATGCCATAGGCAACATTGTCAAGGATGCTGAAATGATTAAACAGGGCGTAATCTTGGAACACCGTGGCTATCGGCCGTTCAAACGGCGGCAAATGTTCCGTCGGCGCGCCGAATAATTTTATCGCGCCGTGGCTGGGCGGTTCAAACCCGCCGAGCAAACGCAGGCTGGTGGTTTTGCCCGAGCCCGACGGCCCGAGCAAGGCAAAAAATTCGCCTGGCTTAATGTTTAGGTTAAGGTTGATGAGGGCGTTTATCACCCCCTTGCTGGTTTGGTAATCCTTACCAACCCCGATAAATTCGATAGCTGTTTTGTTCATGGCGTCTCCCTCGCTCCCTCAATGACGTCCCTTAATAAAAAAATGCTTAGCACAAAAAAAGAAAAGAAAAAGGAAAAGAAATAAAAAAAGGGGGCAGAATCCAAAAAAATTCTGCCCCCTGATTTTATTTTCTATAGAAGATAGTTTTATTCACTAACCCCTATTTGCCAGAGCTTTGAATGGCGATGACGTCGCTGACCCAGCGGCTGTATGGCACGCATGGTTCTGACCCACCGCATTCGGCGATTGGCGTTTTCCAAAATGCGATTTTGTCAAACAGCTTACCGCCGTTGGCTTCGCACCCAGTTTTACCCAGTAAGTCATTACCCTTACAGGCGGCCGGCACCGCGGGCACCGAGCCGAACCAAGCGGCCACGTCGCCCTGCACCTTTGGGTTAATCGAATGATTTAACCACGCATAGGCGCAATCGGTGTTTTTTGACTTGCTCGCCATCATGGTGGTGTCGGCCCAGCCGGTTGCACCCTCTTTCGGGATGACATAGGCGACCGGTTGTTTATCGGCCATCAGGGCATTGGCTTGATAAGACCAAGACGAACTGGCGACGACGCCTTCATTCTTGAAATCATCAATCTGCACCCCGGCGTCATGCCAATAGCGACCAACCAATTTGCGTTGATTTTTCAACAACGCCACCGCGGCGGCATATTGTTTTTCGTTCAATTGATACGGATCTTTAATGCCCAAGGAAGGATCTTTCTTCTTCAAGTATAATGCCGCATCGGCGACGTAAATCGCCCCGTCATAGGCCTGCACGCGACCGGCGTTGCTTTTGCCATCGGGTAATTTTTGTTCTTCAAACACCACCGACCAAGAGGTTGGAGCTTTTTTAAAGACATTGGTGTTGTAGAGCAAACCATTTGGCCCCCATTGATAGGGCACGCCGTAATGTTTACCATCTATCGTATGCCATGCGGCATTTTGCAGACGTTTATCAACCGTCGAATAGCCGGTGACTTTGGTGATATCTATCGGTTGCACCTTGCCGCCCTTAATCAAGCGGACCGAGGCATCGCCCGACGCGGTAACCAAGTCATAGCCGCCTTGGTTCATCAAACTAACCATTTCGTCCGATGTGCCAGCGGTTTTGACCTTGACCTTACAGCCGGTTTCTTTTTCAAAACCGCTTACCCAGTCATAGTTTTTATCGCTGGCACCGCGTTCGATATAACCCGGCCAGGCCACGATATTGACCTCTTTGCTAGCGGCAAAGGCCGAGGCAACTGGTGATAACACCATCGCCATGGCAATAACCGATGAGAGGTTTTTGACATAATTTTTTTTCGTCATTTTTTTTAACATTGTTGGTATCCTTTCCGAAGAGACAACAAAATTTTACCAACAGCCGGCAACCGGAAACCATTCCCTCATCACCCCCATTGATGGATTTTATTATAAACAAATTAAGCCATTCCGCAAGCAAATAATTTAA
>JASGCL010000028.1 GCA_030054115.1 Hydrotalea sp. | reverse complement strand
CGCCGCCGACAATCAACCGCGTAACGCACCAATGATATAATCATAAAGGTAAGATTTCTTTGATTGGTCGATTGCCCGTCGTGCAAGCGGTAATAATATAATTGTTCGGGCAAGTTATATATCAATATGTTTTTTTCCATCACGCGAAATACAAAATCGGTGTCGGTGCCGACAACCACCGGCCGATGATAAGGTTTTTTAAATTGCGATAAAATAGCGCGCCGAAATAAATAACTGGCCGGAATGGTGGCAAGGTAAAGCCCATGGTCGTTGGTGTAGGGTTTGGTCAACATGCCGCGAAAAAAATTATGGTTGACGTGATTTTTTATCGGCTCGCCGGTTTCATCGATAAGCTGAAAATAAGTGCCGACGATATCGACATCACGGCGTTTGTTTAAAAATTGTAATTGTTTTACCAACCTGGTTCGCACCGCAACATCATCGGCATCCATCCAGGCGATGTAATCGCCCTTGGCTTTTTCTATCCCCAAGTTGCGACAAAACCATTCTTTAGAATTTTTTTCGTTGTAAAAAACGCGAACGCGGGAATCTTTTTTGATATAGCTCTCGGCCACCGCGCCGGTGCGGTCGGTCGAACAATCATCGATAACAATCAATTCCAAATTTTTATGGGTTTGGTTAAGGATAGATGAAATCGCCTGACCGATATATGCTTCAACATTATAGGCCGGCATGATAACAGAAATTAACGGGGATTTATTTTTCATTTTTTCTTCCTCCTGATTATTTTTTTAAATTTGCGCCATGGCTTGTTTAAACATGGCGACCGCAGGTAGATTTTGAGCACAAGATTGAACAGGCGACCATAAAGCCTGACGAGGTAATGGTATCGCGTCCAGCGGAGCGATGCCTTGATGCGTTTGTGCAATAATGTTCGGCGAATATTGCGCGGGATAGATTTCATTGAATAATTTATGCGGTCGAAAAAAATAAAAATTTCATCGTCTCTGTCTTTCGCCCTTTTTAAGACGTGGTTGATTTTACCGAACAGCGGCAATAAGCCTTGCTCGATGGCATAAAGAATCTGCAGGTTTTCAAAGCTACGTCTTATGGGCAATGGCAATGGCAATTGGTGGGCGGTTTTAAAATAACGGTCAAAATGGTCAAATATATTTAAGAAGATTTTCATTACTTCCGGCTTGGCAAAAACTATTCGGTCTGAACCGCCAACCAACAGATCGCGCATTATTTTGTTTTCGACCACGTCGCCATGGCCGTAATAAAACACGATGGATTTTTTATTAAAATTAAAAAAATCTTCGTATGCTTCCAACTTCACAGCCTCCAGCAACAGGACATCGGGGCGAATAAAAACCACGTAGTCATAATTTTTTTTATTTTTTTTGGCATGGGCCTGCCATAATTTATTTACTTCCCGCCAATTAAAAAACATTCGGTAACAACCGGTCAGTGGCGCGTGTTTTTTGCCATTTTTTAACTTGTAAAAAAAATTCCACACGCCGTCGGTGTTAATTTTTTTATAGGCGTCGCTGATGACCAATTTTATCGGCTTATAAAACAGGTGAAGCCTTGTGGTTATTTCCGGTGTAATTTCTTTCGGTGATTGTCTGCGCCCACCCGTCATGCCGTGGTGCGTAATGGCGGTATGTTCCAATTGGTTCGGGGCATATATAAAAACATCGCTATCGTATCGGTTTAACAAATATCTTTTTAAAAACGGCGCGGTCTGCTCAAAAGTGCGTAAATTACCTGCTAACAAGACCGCAATTTTTAGTCTTTTTTTGTCCCGTTGTTTTGCCATGCTGATTTCCGATTACTTGCCGTTACTTATAACCATAAATTTGATAGTTTTGCTTGGCAGTGGAAGAAAAAATGCACGCAACATTAAGCGGCGGGGCGATGCCACCGCGGCTTTGCCTGCTTGCGTTTCTAACAATGATTGTAATCGCGCTTGCAATGTTGCTTGCAATGTCGTTTTTAGGGCAAACCCCAGCCGCACGGCGACGCGGGTTATCGGGTCGTCAGGTATTAATTTATAAAAATAAATTAAAAATAGTATTTTGGCGATTATCGCGCCCATGGCGCGGGCCAACGCCGATAATGGCGCGGAATATGTCCCCATTTTATTGTCCCTAGATTTTTTTTTAAGATTGCCCCGCTTCTGTTGCACTATCCGGCGAGGCTTGGCCTTATCGGGTTCGCAACATGTTTTTATCTGTTGGATTGTTTAGCGGATTCGCTAGAAACCTACAACAAAAATTTGCAAATAAGGCGGCAAAACATGGCGTCTTAATTAAAAAAAACGCCATAAAAAAGCGATTTAATAGAAAAAAAAATGACATGATTTATTATTCTAATTCCGCCGTAAATAAAAATTGACATAAATTTTATATTACCTTACTACCAAAACTATATATTTATTTTTTGGAGTAGTTGTTGATGGGTAAATCTATAATCCGCCGTAAGGGCGTTGTTTGGCCGGTTGCTCGGTCGGTTTTCTTGGCCGCCGCCATGGTGGCCTTGTCGGGCGTTGGCGCGGCCAATTTGGCCACGCCGGCATGGGCGAAAGATTGCAACACGCCCAATAAATTATGCGGCGATGAATTGGTGGTGTTCGATTACGGCGGTGATAATGTCATGGGGTGGGTGCCCGATTACGCCAAAAAATACCCGAAACCGCCGCGCTGGTCTTTGTTCGCCGACCCGAACGAGGGATTGCAAAAAATACTGAGCGGTTTTCAAATCGACATCGCCCATATTACCAACAGCGACACAACATTTTGGCTGGATTATTTGCAACCATGGGACATGAAAAAAATCACCGAATGGAATAACCTTTACCCATTTTGGAAAAACGCCCCCGGGGTGAAACCCATCAATGGCAAATATTACATGATACCCACGGTCTATGGCATGACCGCCGCGGTTTACGATTCGCGAAAAATAAAACCGGGCGAGATAAAATCGCTCAAGGATTTCGCCGACCCAAAATACCAGGGGCGGGTGGCAATGCCCGATGCGGCCTATGAAGCCTACGCCTTTTGCCTATTGGCGGGTGGCAATAAAAAACCATTCGTCAATATCACCAAGCAAGATATCGATAACTGCGGTCCATTTTTGCGCCAATTGCATAAAAATGTGCGCCAATATTTCACCGACAGCGGCACCGTCGTTGCCGGATTTAAAACCGGCGAACTTTGGTTGGGCTTTGTCTGGATGGATGTGCCATACATCCTTAACAAAGAACGCCTCGTCAACCCAAAAATGGACCGCAAGCAATTGATGGTGTTGGATAGGAATTTGGGCTTCGCCCTGTGGGCGATGGGCATGGTGCATGCCAAAACCAGCAAGCCGGCGGTCAACGATTTGGCCTATGATTATGTCAACGCCCTGAACCGCGGTGGCGCGGATTTTTTGGTGTATGAATTTGGTTATGGCTCCCCCAATAAAAAGGCAATGGATGAAATCGCCGCCAAGGACCCGAAAGCATTGAAGGATAGATTCCTCGACAACATCGATAGCTATGTTGCATCGGGCAAGGCCACATTATACGGCGGCTTGCCGGTTGATGTCAGCCAATATATACTCGCCCAATGGGAAAAAATAAAAGTCGGCCAGTAATTTTTCGCCTTGCCCTGTTTTATTGAATCGCGCTAAGGTAAAATCATGCCCAAAATTATATTCCTGCAGAAATCCGGTAAGATAGAGGTTGATGCGCCACTCGGTCTATCGGTGATGGAGGTCGCAACCCGCAACGGCGTCAATATGGAGGCGACGTGTGAGGGGTCGTTGGCCTGCGCCACTTGCCATGTTGTGCTGTCGCCCGAATGGTTTGAAAAATTGCCAAAGCCCAGCAGTGATGAGGAAGACATGCTCGATTTGGCTTTTAACCTAACCCGCACCTCGCGCCTCGCCTGTCAAATTAAGGTAACGCCCGATATGGACGGCATTGTTTTCACGATTCCTGAGATGTAATCTCAGGCATAATATTGAAATATAATTTGTTGGTTATCTTCAGGTTATTATTATTACCTTGTAGTGTTTTTTTTCATCGGTTGGCGAAAATATATTTGCCACCGCTTTTTTTTGTTGTGGCGCACATTCCAACAGCAACAAACCGCCGGGGCGCAGGTGGCTATCGGCAAATTTTTTAATCGCTGGGTAAAAAACCAGCCCGTCATTTTTTTTTACATGCCCAGCGGCAACCAACGCTATTTTTGGTTCAAAAAAAATATTGCGCGCGAGGCCGGTATATTCGCGCGGCGTGACGTAGGGTGGATTGGCCACCACCACATCAAATTTTTTATTTAATAAAATATTATTTTTTATATTTTTATGTAATAATTTTATACGTCGTTGCACGCCGATAGATTTTGCATTTTTTTTTGCAACGCGTAATGCATGGCGCGATACATCAATCCCATAACCTTGCGCGTTTTTAAAATGATGAAGTAAAGTGATAAGCAAACAACCCGACCCAGTGCCCAGGTCGCAGATTGTCAGCGGCGCGCGGTTATCAAAATGGTCGATGACCGATTGACAAATCCCCTCGCTGGTCGGGCGGGGGATAAGCACATGGCGGTTGACAAAAAACGATAGTGAAAAAAATTCTTTGCCACCGGTGATATAGGCAAAGGGCAGGCCACGCCCACGCTTTTTTATCAACCGCCAAAATTGCCGCCGCATTTTTTTTGTCAGCCAACCCTTGCCCTGCGACAACACGGTCAAGTAATCGGCTTGTAATAGATGGGCAAGGATGAGCGTTGCCTCGCGCCGTGGGTTTTCAATATTACGTTCTTGCAACCATTCACCGGCCTGGGCAATCATCTGCTGTGTGGTAACCCTAGCCCCTTGCTTAGCTCTTTGCGTGTTAATTCGTTGCGCCCTAGCCAGCCAGTCTGTCAAATTTTTTAATTTTAGCATATTCTTTATTCGCTATTAAAAAATTTGCGCGCAATAATAGGTGTAAAAAAATCTAAAATTATTTGGGATAATTGTCGATAAATTTTTGCGCCTTTTCGATGAAGGCCGTCGATTTTGGCAATTGCTTGGCGCGGGTGTTGGCGGTTTTTTCTGACAATTCCGCCCATTGCACCAATAATTTTTCTTGCGCCGCGCTTAAATGTTTTGGTGTTTCGATGGCCAGGCTAACAATCATGTCGCCGCGCCGCCCGCCGCTGTTCAACACCACCATGCCCTTGCCCTTCAACCGAAATTGTTGTCCGCTTTCGACACCCTTATCAATTTTAACCACCGCCATGTTGCCGTCGATGGTCGGCATCGCAACCTCGCCGCCGGTCATGGCGGTTACCGCATCGACGGGCAAGGCATAAAAAAGGTCATTGCCGTTGCGTTCAAAAATATCATGCGGCGTGATGTGGATATGTAAAAAAAGATCGCCGCTATTCTTGCCGCCGCGCGGTGCGTCGTCGCCCTTGCCCTGCACCCTGACTTGGTTGCGGTTGTCGATGCCGGGCGGAATGGTGATATCGATATCGGTGGTTTGCTCGGTCAGGCCGGCACCGTGGCAGGTCTTGCATGGTTTTTCAATCACCTGGCCGGTGCCGCGACATTTGGGGCAGGTCTGTTCGAGCGAGAAAAAACCCTTCGACGTGCGCACCGTGCCGTGGCCGTTGCAGGTTTTGCAAGTCGTCGGGCCGGAACCTTTTTCCGCGCCACTGCCGTCGCAAGTTTTGCAATGGGCGAGGCGCGGCGCACGAATTTTTATTTTGTCGCCGCGAAACGCCTGCAACAAATTGATGGTCAATTGCAATTCGCGGTCGCGGCCACGGGTTTCGCGCCGCCGCGCGCCGCGCGCCGCGTCTTGGAAACCGCCGCCAAACATCTGTTCAAAAATATCATTGATATCGGGGAAGCCATTGCCAAAACCGCCGAAGCCACCCTGAAATCCACCGCCCGCGCCACCGCGCCCGCCGCCCGGGCCGCCTTGCTGAAACGCCGCATGGCCAAATTGGTCATAGGCCGCGCGTTTTTGCGCGTCGCGCAATACCTCATAGGCTTCGTTGATTTCTTGAAACTCCTCGGCCGCTTTGGGGTTATCGCGGTTGCGGTCGGGGTGCGACGCCATGGCTTTTTTGCGATAGGCGGCTTTCAACGCGGCATCGTCCGCGCCGCGTGCGACGCCCAAAATATCGTAATAGTCTCTCTTGGCCATTATCCTGACCTATACACGATTGGCAGAATTGGTGTTAGGATTTTTTGCGCTAGTTTGCCTAGGCTTTTTTATCTTTTTTGACCTCTTCAAAATCGGCATCAACCACATCCTCTTTTTTCTCGCCGGCTTGCGCGTCATCGCCCGTCGGCTGGCCGGCTTGACCGCCGTCCTTGTAAATCGCCTCGCCAACTTTCAGGTTGGCCTCCATCAGGGCTTGGGTCGCTTTTTCGATTTCTTCGGTTGAACCTTTTTCCAAGGCCGCCTTGCTTGCCTTGATGGCATTTTCAACCAGCTCGGTATCTTCCTTGCTGAGTTTTTCTTTATGCTCTTTCAAGGTTTTTTCCGACGAATGGATTAAACCATCGGCATTGTTGCGTGCGTCGACCTCGGCGCGGCGTTTTTTATCTTCCTCGGCGTTGGCTTCGGCTTCTTCCATCATTTTTTTGATGGCCGCCTCGTTCAAGCCGCCGTCGGCTTGGATTTTAATTTTTTGTTCCTTGCCGGTTGCCTTATCGGTTGCCGAGACATGGACAATGCCGTTGGCGTCGATATCAAACGACACCTCGATTTGCGGGGTGCCGCGCGGCGCGGGGGCGATGCCCTCCAAATTAAAATTGCCGAGCAATTTGTTGTCGGCCGCCATTTGCCGTTCGCCCTGAAACACCTTGATGGTGACCGCGGTTTGGCCGTCTTCGGCGGTGGAAAAAACCTGCGATTTTTTTGTCGGGATGGTTGTGTTGCGATCGATAAGCCGTGTGAAAACCCCGCCCAGGGTTTCAATCCCCAGCGACAGCGGCGTTACGTCAAGCAACAGCACATCTTTGACATCGCCCTTCAGCACGCCGCCTTGAATCGCGGCACCGATGGCAACCACCTCGTCCGGGTTGACACTGCGGTTTGGTTCTTTGTTGAAAATTTTCTTCACCATGTCGATAACCGCCGGCATGCGCGTCATGCCGCCGACCAGAATAACCTCGTCGATTTTATCGGTCGTCAAGCCGGCATCTTTCAACGCCGCCAAACATGGCCCCTTGGTTTTTTCAATCAAATGGCCGACCAATTTTTCCAATTGCGCGCGGGTAATTTTTACATTCAAATGTTTTGGCCCCGATTGGTCGGCGGTGATGAATGGCAAGTTGACCTCGGTCGTGGTGGCGGTCGAAAGTTCGATTTTCGCCTTGGTCGCGGCTTCCTTCAAACGTTGCAATGCCAATTTGTCCTGGCGCAGGTCGATGCCGCCGCCGTTGGCTTTTTTAAATTCGTCGGCCAGGTAATCGATAAGGATTTGGTCGAAATCCTCGCCGCCCAAAAACGTATCGCCGTTGGTCGATTTGACTTCAAACACGCCATCGCCAATTTCCAAAATCGACACGTCGAACGTGCCGCCGCCCAAGTCAAACACCGCGATGGTGCCGTGGCCCTTTTTTTCCATGCCATAGGCCAAGGCCGCGGCGGTGGGTTCGTTGATAATACGTAAAACATCAAAGCCGGCAATTTTGCCAGCATCTTTGGTGGCTTGGCGTTGGCTGTCGTTAAAATAGGCCGGCACGGTGATGACGGCTTCGGTTACCGATGTGCCAAGGTAAGCCTCGGCCGTTTCCCTCATTTTTTGCAAAACAATCGCGCTGATTTGCGCTGGGGCGTATTTTTCGCCGCGTCCCTCGACCCAGGCGTCGTTGCTGGCCGATTTGATAATTTTGAATGGCGCGACTTTTAATTCTTTTTGCACTTCGGCGTCGTTAAAATTGCGGCCGATGAGGCGTTTGATAGCGTAAAGCGTATTTTCCGGGTTGGTGACGGCTTGGCGTTTGGCCGATTCGCCGACCAGACGTTCGCTCTCGGTAAAGGCGACCATCGACGGCGTGGTGCGCGCGCCCTCGGCATTTTCGATAACCTTCGCGCTTGAACCCTCCATCACGGCGACGCATGAATTTGTTGTTCCTAAATCGATACCAATGACTTTACCCATGTAATTATTCCTTTCGTTAGAACGTTTTTTCAATTTTTTATAATGTTACTACACCCAGTGATATAGGAAATAAACAACGCGCTTTCAAGAGGCTTTAGAGCGGTTTGTAATTTTTCTCGAACAGTCGTAATAATGTCTTGAATTGATTAGGCTATATGTTACAATGAAAGAATAAAGGAAAACGATGTTGAAAATAAAGGATTATTCCAAACGATTAACCGTCGAGGGGCCGAAGGTCGCCGATGACCATTTAATTTTAACGCGCGAGGCGTTGAATTTTATCGGCCATTTGGAAGAAAAATTTGGTGAGCGGCGGCGCAAATTGCTTGACCGCCGGCAAAAACGCCAACGCGAATTTGACAATGGGGTTATGCCCGATTTTTTACCCGGCACAAAATCTATCCGCGATGGCGATTGGCAAGTTGCCCCCCAACCGCGCGATTTGTTGGACCGGCGGGTTGAAATCACCGGCCCGACCAGCCGCAAAATGGTTATCAACGCGTTGAATTCGGGTGCCTATACTTTTATGGCCGATTTTGAGGATTCAAATTGTCCGACGTGGGAAAATATGATCGACGGGCAAATCAACATGATGGACGCGGTGCGCCGAACCATCAGCTATCAAGACCCCAAAACCAAAAAAGAATATAAATTAAACGATAAATCGGCGGTGTTGTTGGCGCGGCCGCGCGGTTTGCATTTGGAGGAATATCACGTTTTTTTAGACGGCTTGCCAATATCGGGCAGTTTGTTTGATTTCGGCATGTATTTTTTTCACAATATTCGTGAAAACAAAAAACGCGGCACCAGTTGCTATTATTACTTGCCAAAAATGGAAAGTTATATGGAGGCGCGATGGTGGAACGACGTATTTGTTGAGGCGCAATCTCTGCTGGATTTGCCGTTGGGCACGATTAAGGCCACGGTGTTGATTGAAACATTGATGGCGGCGTTTGAAATGGATGAGATTTTATTTTCACTGCGCGAGCATTCGGCCGGATTGAATTGCGGGCGGTGGGATTACATGTTTAGCTTCGTCAAGAATTTTTCCAAACGCGACGATTATATTTTTCCCGATAGGGCGGAGGTCACCATGACCGTGCCGAACATGCGGGCCTATTGCCTGTTGGTTATTCAAACTTGTCACAAACGTGGCGCACCGGCGATTGGCGGCATGGCGGCGCAGATTCCGATTAAGGATGACGAGGTTGCCAATAAAAAAGCATTGGATAAGGTGCGCGCCGATAAGGAGCGCGAGGTCAGCGACGGCCACGACGGCACGTGGGTGGCGCACCCCGGGTTGGTGCCGATAGCGTTGGAGGCATTTAACAAGGGCATGCCCGGCCCCAACCAAATCAACCGCAAGCGCGACGATGTGAATGTCAACCCGAAGGACCTTATCACCATGCCCGACGGGCAGATAACGACCGAGGGGTTGCAAAATAATATCGATGTGGGTTTGCGTTATTTGGCGTCGTGGTTGTCGGGCCAGGGTTGCGTGCCGATTCACCATTTGATGGAGGATGCGGCGACCGCCGAAATTTCGCGCGCCCAGGTGTGGCAATGGGTCAGGAACGGCGTCAAAACCAAGGACGGCACGGTGGTAACCCGCGAATTGGTCAATGACATGATTGGCAAGCAATTAAAAAATATCGAACAAGAAATGGGGCGCGACAATTACAACGCCGAGCGTTTTGAGGAAGCCAAATTCGTTTTCACCGAACTTTGTTTTTCAAAAAAATTCATCGAATTCCTGACCCTGCCAGCCTACCAACGTATTTTGGAAAAAGGGTGGTGAGGTTGGTCATGGCAAAAAATAATTCTTGCATGGCATGGATGTGATGCAAGAATCCCCCGTGCAAGATATTTTCCCAAGCCATGCGGTATTGGATTTTTGGTTTGTTGAAACGCCAAAAGAAAATCATTTTAAAAAAAACGAAGCATTTGATGCGGCCATTGGTCGGCGGTTTGGTGACGTGACAGCACGGGCGCAGGCCGGCGATTACGATGGCAAGGTTCATGGTGCAAAAGAAAAATTGGCCTTGATTATCATTCTCGACCAATTTTCGCGCAATTTATATCGCGACACGGCGCGGGCATTTGCCGGCGACGCACGGGCGTTGGCATTGACCGAGGAATTATTGCGCACCGATGAATATAAAAATTTTAGCACGCAAGAAAAATTTTTTCTTTACATGCCGTTGGAACATAGCGAGGATTTGGCGCACCAAGAATTGTCGGTGCGATTATTCACCGCATTGGGCAACAGCGATTACGCGGTGCGGCATTACGATATTATAAAACGATTTGGCCGCTTTCCCCACCGCAATCAAGCCATGGGTCGCGCCAGCACCCCTGAGGAATTAGAATTTTTAAAACAACCCAACTCGTCGTTTTGATGGGGGCTAAGGCTTTATATGTTCTCGAAATCTGATATAGTGGCCTAGGGCTTGAATGTAGCCATTTCTTATTTTTGATTTCAGCCAAGATTTAAATGGGCTATCTTTATTTGCCTCCATTATACGCTCCATCGCTCCGAGCTCGTTGATGGTTTTTTGATAGATATCCCCATTAAATAAATTAGGGTTGATGTTTTTTAATGTATCGCTTTTTGTTGTTATGTGTTCTATCCAATCGGTGTAATCTTTGGGCGTGCTACCCTCGTACGGACCCCCGTTGGGCTTGCCCTCAGTCCTCAGCCAATCAAAAAATCCCGCTTTAGTATTTTGGTATGCATTATTATTCGCAACGGGATTAAAAATTTGCTTCGGTTGTTGAGTAGTTATTTTTTTCTTTTTAATTTCCGAACCATATAACCAAAGGGTGTTATCAACAAAATTGATGTTGTTCGCACAACCAGCATCTTCAGCAATCTTAGCCCCTAACAGACAGGCATAGATATTGGTTTCAATATTTATAGAGAGGCCTCCATCTTTATCTCTTTTTTCAAAAGGTGTATTTTTGTATGGTTTATTTAATGTATTCAATATCTTTTTTGTGTTGTTAATTAAATCAGGACACAACCCATCTTTAAAAATTATATCATCATAAAATATTCTTAATATATGCCTATCTGGTTTAAAATTAGGGAAGCCAAGATTGCGCAAAAATTCTGAAGCTAAGGCAAAGCCCATGCCTTTTATTTTATAATTGTCTTGTTGGTTTTCTGAACCAAGTAGTGCACTTAAAATAATTGTTTCTTCATAATTTTTTAGTTTGTAATTATTATACCTTTCTAAAATAGAAAAAATTATCTCGATAAAATTTTTATATTTTGGTAAATAATTGTATAGAAAACTAATTATAGATTTTGCATCTCTGCCCCCTGTCTGCCCTCCCAACAAAACTCTTATCTCTTCGTCGTTTATGTGGTTATTTTTTTTAATTTCTGCAATATCATAATTATAAAATATTTTTTCTAGCTGTAGTTTGTTCGGCTCTATTCGCCGCCAAGCGCGCATGTTGCTAGCCAAAGAAAGAACAGCGGCCTTTAAAACATCATTATTGTTTAATTTTTTGATATCATTGTAATTTTTTACTGATTGGCCAAACATCGTTTGCAAGTGATGTTCTAAATTTGAGCCGTTTATATTAGCGGTGATATTATACGTGCTCCTTACAATAGGGGCATTATCAATATAGGTTTGTTTTCTTATATCATCAAACCAAGATTTATAATTCTTTATCATTTGTTTACTCTCCATCCACTAAAGATAGAGAACAAATAAAACAATTGCAAATAAAAAAGAGAGGGGGCCGGAGAGCTTACCTCACCCCCATAATCGTCAGGGCGCTGTCGGTGTCGCTGCGCACCCAACGGCAGGTGCCGTTGTCAAAGAAATTGTTGGCCATGTTTTTTTGGCATACCACGCCGCGCGCCGATTGCCCCAAACTGACCAAACCAAATGGCGTGCCGCCCGCGTCAAGTATAAAAAACCCGCGCGCCGCGATGGATTTCAACCCGTCGAGCGGTGCAAAAAATCCCAAATTGCCAACCTTAACCGGCGTCGTGTCGGCCGAATCCTGCACCGCAAAATGGCACGACAATGCGCGGCCCGATTCATCAACCGCCATCACCGAACTTTCCATCATCGCCGTGCCGGCGCGGCCGGGTTGCTTCGGTTTCACCTTAACATCGCCATTGGCGTAACCATTCAACGCCACCAAATAATTCACCCATTGCCGCGCGTAACCAGTCATGTTTTGGTTTTTTATCAACGCAACCGCCGCGCCATTATTAAATTTTTGCATTTTTAAATTGGCCAGCGGCGTCATCTGCACGGTGCGCAACGCCTGGGCGGTGGTCATTTTTTGATTATACCCCAGCCCAGACGATTGGTATGCTGGATTCATCGTGCCATCCTTAACACCAAAAATAAATGTCAACGGCCGCAGGCGCAGAGTCGAAAAACTTTCCGCCAATTCGGGCATGGTAACAACGCCATTGGTGTCGCGTTGCCAAAATGGATTGGCGGTTTGTAATTTGGTCGCCGCATTGTCGGTAAAACCAAGGCGGATTAATTTTTCGGCCGGTGCCACCATTTTTTCCCACGGCAAACGACCATGCTTAATTTGAATTTGGTATAGCACCGATGCCATCGAACTCGATGGGTTGTCGCCAGCAAAAGAAACCGCAAATGGCGTCAGGTCGCCATCGACATTCGGCAATAACCCCTGGCAAGCACCGCCCGCGCCCAAACTCGCGCTTAATGGTTGGGTGGCGGTCATGGCAATGGCGGTGGCCACCGCGGCATCAACCGCATTGCCACGTTCTAAAAAAGTCTTGTTACCGATAAGGGTGGCGTAGGGTTCATCCGCGCTGATAAAATAATGGTTGCCATCGCGCGTGCCAACCATCACATTGCCGGTGCCCGACGGTTGCCACAAAATGCCAAATTCATTGGGGCCGCAACCCACCAGCAAAAGGCACATCACAATGGATACCACCTGGGCAAAAATGGACGAAGGCGACAGCCGGAAACGATTTTTTCTCATGGTAAATATAATATCTCTATAGCCTGCGTCGCCGCGTAAGGCAAGAATTAAGGATGGTTTATGGTTTGGCCGCTTATCGCATTTTTTTATGTTTTTTTATTGCTGGTGAAAGCCACATTCTGCCGCCCATAATTGCGCGCTTTTTAGGCTAGCCATCGCCCGGGCGCGGTTGGCGGCATTATCGAACAGGGCGTAAAAACACCCGCCGCTTCCCGTCATGTTAACCGCGACGCAACCCGCCATGTCGCCAATCATGTTTTTGGTTTGTTGCAATCGCGGGTGCATGGCAAATGCCGCCGCTTCCAAACTATTTGCATTTTCTTTTAAATCCTGCGCCACCGCCAGATTCCCAACCATCGCCGGGGTTATTGGCGCGTCCCACGCCGCGTTATTTTTGTTGCGCAGGTTGTCGCTTTGCCGAAAAACATCGTTGGTCGAAACAAACGTGCCATCCCACACCAACAGCATGCGGCACGATAATAATCCAGGGGCCAGGGCGACCGGCGTAACAACATCGCCAATCCCCGCCACCAGGCACGGGCTATTATGGTTTAGGCCATGAAATAACGCCAAGCCATCGGCCCCGATTTGTTGCGCCAATTGTTGTTGGGTGGCGATGTCGATGCGCCACAACGCCCCGAGGTATTTTATCATGGCGACGCCGTCGCTGGTGCCGCCGCCCAATCCGCCGCCGATGGGAATTTTTTTTTCGATTATTACATCGCCGGTGAAACGTTGTTTGGTCGCGGCTTCACATAACGCAATAGCGCGGTTGACAAAATTATCATCGTCGGCCCCGATGTTTTTTGTAAAATCGCCGGTGATGGCAAAATGCTTGGCGGGCGATGGCGCAATGGTGATATGGTCGCCGTAATCACCAAACACCACCAGCGACGAAATATCGTGATACCCGCGGTGCTTGCCCGCCGCCTGTTGGCCCACCACCCGCAACATTAAATTAATTTTTACCGGCGCAAAAATACGAACAACCATCGGCTATTTTTTTATTGCTTGGGTGGTTTATAACCCGGATTTAATTTTCTTTTCCAACGCGGCACGTGGCGCATCGGTGTCTAAATTATCAAGCGATTTTTTCCAAAACAATTGCGCCGTGGTTTTTTTGTTCAATCGCCAATAAACATCACCCAAATGGTCGTTGACATCGGGGTCGGCGGCGATTAATTGACCGGCCTTTTCCAAATAATTGCGCGCCAGGTCATATTTGCCGAGTTGATAATAGGCCCAGCCGAGCGAATCCAAAATCGCACCATTGTTGGGTGATAATTTGTTGGCCTTTTGCAACATCGACAGGGCCTCGCCGATGTTTTTACGTCGCTCCACCCATGAATAGCCAAGGTAATTCAGCACGTCGGGCGAATTGGGATTTATTTTCAGGGCGGTCAGCAATTGCTGTTCCGCCGGTGCCCATTGGTTATCGCGTTCCAACGCCACGCCATGTTGGAAATAATAAAACCAGGCGTTGGCGTTATGTTGGTAATCTTTGCTCAGGTTTATAACCGCGGCATAATTTTTTTCGGCGTCGCTATAATTTTTATCGCCCATGTTCAGCGCGCCCAGCGCCAATTGGTATTCAATAATGGTTGGGTGTTCACGCGTCAGGTTGATAAGGTTTTGTTTGGCCTTGGCTGGGTTGCCCATGACGCGCCATAATTCGTTTTCCTCCAAATTGGCAATGTGCAAATAATTGGCGTCTTTTTTCAAATTATTCAAAATGGCGAAGGCGTCGTCGCTCAAACCCAGGTTGCTGTCGATGGTGGCCAGCATGAATTGCGCGTCAAGGTTTTTGGGGCTGGCGAACAACGCCAGCTGGCAAAACAACAACGCCGAATCCGGGTTATTGGCCAACAGGTTGGCGGCAATATCCAACAAGAAATAAGCCAAGCCATCCGCCGGTTTTTGAATCAACGGCGTCAGGGGCGTTTGGTTTTTTATTTTATCCTCGTCGGCCAGCATGGTCAGGGGCAGGGGGCGATCCAGCGCGGTGATAAAATCTGTCATCTCCGGCCATTTTTTATCGTTGTTCAGGCCTTGCAGGTAAAGACGGCTTTGCGCCAGCGACAAATTACCGGGTTTGACGACTTGGTCATTACCGGTCAGGTCGTTCAGGGTTAGGGGTTGCTTCAACAATAATTTCATCAGGGCGCGTTGTGATAATAACTCGCCATCGGTCGGGCTGGCTTTTACCGCGTCGTTCAGCGCGCCGAGGGCGGCGTCACCCTTATCACGGCTGGCGTCGCCCCAGGCCGAAACAATCGCGGTGCCGACCTCGCCAAAGCCGCCGGTGCTGGCGTCTGACAAGATATTGCCATCCCATTCTTTGTTTTTAATTTGGTCGATGGTGATAAATAAATTGACCAGGTTGCTGAAGCCGACGTTCTGCGGTTGCTTGTCATCCAGCATCGGTTTTAATTTTTCCACCAGGCGGTTGGCGGCGGCAAAATTGCCATTTTTTAGTTGCAGAATGAATAATTGCCGATAGATGGTGTTTTTCGCATCGGGGTTGAGCATCCTATCCTTCAGCGCGGCGTTTAAATTTTTTATCGCGGCGTCAAAATTATTGGTGCTGGTGGCATAATTGCCGGCGAGCAACGGCGAAAGATTGATATTGCTGGCGGCGTCGGTCGACATATTGCCGGCCAAGGAATTAAGGGGCAGGCGGCTGATAAGCCAGGCACCCGCCGCTAGCACCACAATGACCAGTGCAATGGGTTTGCTGATGGTTGCCACCGTGTTTTTTGGCGTGGGGTTGCCGCCCAATTTGCTATCAAATTTGCTGTCGAATTTGCTGTTTAAGTTGCGGTTTAAACTGCTGTCGAATTTGCTTTCCAATTTTGCGGGCAATTGGTTGGGCGATTGGTTGGGCGATTGGTTGGGCGAGTCCCCCCCCAATGATGCCTGCGATGATGGGACAGGTGCAGGCCTGGTTGGGGAGGCAGAATCAGCGGGGACGGAAGAATCAGACGAGCGGCGGAAAAATTTTTTAAACATATGTTTGTTCTATTTTAAATAAATCTTTTTTAAGATTTGTTTTTCCCCCGCTCCCCTCTCTCTTTACCTAAACCACTTTGTTTAGCAAATTGCGAGCGCAAATTTGCATAGTTTGGCGCAACCATCGGGTAATCCGGTGGCAAGCCCCATTTCGCGCGATATTCGGTCGGCGACATGTTAAAATTGGTGCGTAAATGCCGTTTTAACATTTTTAGTTTCTTTCCATCCTCCAAACAAATAATATAATCGGGGGTCAGGCTATCGCCAATACTGACCACCGATTTTTTCTGTGGCGCGGATTCGTTTTTAATCGAACGCAATGATTGGTGGATAGTCGAAATAATCGTGGCAACATCGCCCGATGCAACCCGATTATTTTGGAAATAGGCCGTGGCGACCTGCGTCGTAAGATGCAAAATATTTTCCGCATTTACCCCGCCCACGCCATGGTCATTGTGTTTTTTCTCCGTGGATTTTGCGCCCGCCGAAGAATGTTTTTGCAAGGCATCAAGCACATCTTGCTTAGCGACAGCGGTCGACGCGGTTGTTTTATTTGCCCCATCGTCCCCATTATTACTACTCGTTTGCTTGTGCCCCTTATCAATGGTGTTTTCTACCATAATACTAACTCCTCTATTTTCTCTCTCAGGTTGATAATATGCTAACTAACCCTTTTTGTCAAGTATTCATTAGTATTTATTTCGCGAATCTTTTTGCTGAAATGGTGGCGGTTTATATGTTTTTTTATAGGGTTTTTCAAGATTCTACCTTAAGTTGTTTAAAACATGACCAGATGTTTTGTCTTTTGCCAAAAAAAATAGTATGAAGATACCCATGAATTCAGCGCAAATACTATCAGATAAACCAAGCGGCAAATTGCCATCTATCGCCATCTATGCCGACGGCGCGGATAAGGCCACGATGTTCGCCTTGAACAAATTGCCCCATGTCGCGGGCTTTACCACCAACCCCAGCCTGATGAAAAAATCGGGCGTGGCGGATTACAAACAATTTGCCATGGAATTGTTGCGGGAAATAAAAAAACCCATCAGTTTTGAAATTTTCGCCGATGACGATGACGCCATGATAGCCCAAGGCAACATCTTGGCGGCCTGGGCGGATAATGTTTATGTTAAGGTGCCGGTGATAAACACCAAGGGGGCACCGACCCATAAGGTGATAAGGGTTTTGAGCGACGTCGGTATTAAATTAAACATCACCGCGATATTTACCAGCAAACAAATTGCCGATTTATTGCCGTTTTTGAATCCGGCCACGCCGTCGGTGCTGTCGATTTTTGGCGGGCGGATTGCCGATACCGGTGTTGACCCCGAACCGATTGTTAAGCAAGCGGCCGATATTATTAAAGCAAGCAACCATGCAAATGCCGAATTATTGTGGGCCGGCACGCGGCAAGTTTTCAGCGCGGTGGAGGCGGCGCGGTGCGGTTGCCAAATTATCACCATGCCGCCCGACATGATTGAAAAATTGTCGCTGTTCGGCAAGGACCTAACCGATTATTCGCGCGACGCCGTGGTGAATTTTTTTAAGGATGCGCAGGATTCAAAACTCACGCTGTCATGATAGAACCAAGCAAATTGTCGGTCGCGCCGATGATGGCGGCCACCCATTATTGGGGGCGGCGGTTTTTGCGGCTGTTCAACCCCGATGTAAAAATATATGGCGAGATGGTGCCGGCGAAAAGTTTGATATTCATGGGCGATGAAAAAAAACGCGCGCAACATTTGCGCACTGGAATCGAGGAGGGAGCGGTTGCATTTCAACTGGGCGCCAGCACGGTCGATGAAGCATTGCGCGCCGGCGCGTTGGTGGCGCGGGCTGGCTTTACCGAAATCAACCTGAATTGTGGTTGCCCGTCGAAGGCGGTTTTGTCGGGCGAATTTGGCGCGTCATTGATGAAAAAACCCGATGTGGTGTCGGCGATGCTTCGCGCGTTGAGCGATGAATTCCCCGACATGTTGCTGTCGGTTAAATGCCGGATAGGGGTTGACGATGCCGAGGATGAAGAATTCCTTTATCGTTTTATCGACACAATTATTTCGGCCGCGCCACGGGTGCGGTTGTTTCACATTCACGCGCGCAAGGCATTGTTGAAGGGTTTAAACCCGCGACAAAATCGCCATGTGCCGCCGCTGAATTATCAACGGGTGTATGACGCCAAGAAAAAATTTTCGGCGTTGGAGATTGTGTTGAACGGCGGGGTGCAAACCATCGCCGATATTGAAACCCATTTGCCCCATTGCGACGGCGTGATGATTGGCCGCGCCGCGGTGGCCAACCCATTTTTGTTGCGGGCGGCATCGATGGAAACGATGGGGGCGGCGGAGGGCAAGCAAGAATTTTTTGAAAAAAAACTCCAGCCATTTTTGCAAGAATTCGACGACGCCGGCGTGCCGACATCGTCGATGTTACCATTTTTAATGAACATGATAAGGGACGAGGTTGGTGCCCGCGCCCGCCGCGCCGCATTGGGCCAAATGGTCGAGCAGGGCAGGCGGAAAAGAAAACAGGTCGCGTTACTTCACGCCTGGCAAGCGGTTTTTAGTGAGCAACAGATGGCGGTTTAGTAACGCTTGTCTATTATTTTTTTTAAGATAGAAAAGGGCGTTGATGGATTTTTTCTTATTTTTCTTATTATATTTTTATCACCGCTGTTTAATAAGGCGATGATGTGTCTTTTATTTATTCTTGGATTTTCAATGAGTGAGTATTTAACAAAATCTTTACCTTTGCCATTGTATTTTATTAAGGTGTCGATGAAGCTTGTTGGAATTTTGGGATTTTTGGCGAGGGATGATTTTATCCAATCATTATATTTTCCTTTATAGTTTAGAAGTGCATTTAAAGTCTTTCTGGATGTATGTTTATTTTTCGCTACTTCGCATTCTATCCATTTATCTTTAGGCCTTTTAAATATAATTGATGATAGTATTGGTTCGCGTTGACACGAAATTAATAAATATATTTTTTCTGTCGTAAAGCTATATGAAATAAAATATTTTTTCTGAAAAATATGTTTATTAATTTTATTTGACGAATTAGGATTTGTCACAATATTAAAAAGCACGTGATTATCAGTATCATTCTTTAATTTATTTAATATTTTTTTATTAGCATTAGGATGCTTCGCAATATTCCTTCTAATCTGCACGCGCTCGCTATTTATAAGGGAGTCTAAAACCCTTCTTTTAGTATTATTATTTTTTACTAAAATTAAGCAGTCGCCATATTTTAACCCTGCTGTATAATTTGAGCTTTTGCTAGGACGAATCGCAATCATAATTGCAATATTAGAACGTATTTATAATATTTGCAACCTTGCATAGGGTGATAGACTTACTGGTCAATAAACGTTCGTAACTTTTTCGACCTTGTTGGGTGTTTTAATTTGCG